>DASXLG010000046.1 GCA_036496425.1 Terriglobia bacterium
CGGCTCGCGGCTGCGCATTTTAGGCGAGGCCCGCGAAATCGTTGGCATTGCCGGCGACGTTCTTCAACAGGCGGGCTGGGGCAGTTTCGGCCCGATGGGACGTATTCCAACAGTCTATATCCCGGCGGCGCAGCCCGGTCCCGCAGGCTTGACGGCTGCATCGCCCAGCTGGATTGTCCGGACATCTCTGCCGCCTGCGACGTTGCAAAAGCAGATCGCCGCGGCCGTGGTCAGCGTGGATCCATCGCTTCCGATCGCGAATTTCAGATCGTTGGACGAAATCAATGTTCACTCGCTGGCGTTGCAGCGATTCACGGCGGTCCTGCTCGAGATCGCGGCAGGGCTCTGCCTCCTGCTCTCGACGGCCGGGACATTCGCAATGATCTCGAACTCCGTTGCCGAGCGCACCCGCGAGTTTGGCATCCGGCTGGCGCTGGGCTCCACAGCCGGCCGGGCCATTCGCAACTGCGCCATGTCCGGGATTGTTTGCGCGGGAGCCGGCGTCATTATCGGTCTTGGTTTGGCGCGGGCCGGAACGCGGTTTCTCGAGGGAATGCTGTATGGAATCACGGCCTACGATCCATCGACCTACATCGCTGCCGCCGCCGGCGTAATGGCGGTCGCTGCGCTCGCCAGTCTTGTGCCCGCGCGCCGGATCGCGAAGCTCGATCCGGCTCAAACGCTGCGTCATGAGTGAGGGCTAAGCTAGGTTGCTGCCATCTTCAGGCGGATTTCCACTTCAAGCCCGGCGGGCCGGCGATTCCGGGCAAGGACGCTCCCTTTGCAGGCTTCGACGCAGGTTTTCACAATTGCGAGGCCGAGGCCTGTTCCGCCGGAATCCCTGCTGCGTGAGGCGTCGAGCCGGAAGAATGGCGTAAAGACATCATCGAGCGCGGTGTCCGGTACGCCGGGTCCATGATCGGCAACGGTGATCACCGCTTCGCTGTTCTCGCTGTGGGCCGAAACCGAAATCGGGCCGCACTGGCCCGCATAGCGAATCGCGTTGCGAACGAGATTCGAAAGAGCACGAAACAGATAATCGGAGTCTGCCAGGACCGCGAGGTCCTTCGGCACGGAAGTTTCGATGACCGTGTCCGGCGTCTTTTCCAGTTCCACGACCCGCCGGACCGTGTGTCCGACATCCACGCGTGTTAATTCCACGTTCGGGGTCAGCATCCCGGTTTTCGAAAACGACAGCAGCTCATTGATCAGCTCTGACATATGTCGAACGTCGCCGGTGATGTCCTCCACATACTCGCGGGTGTCTGAACCGGCGCGTTGTTCGAGGATGCCGAGCGCAACCTGCATCCTGGCCGTCGGAGCGCACAACTCATGCGCGACATCCGCGAGGAACCGCTTCTGTCCTTTCACGAAGTGAGCGAGCTGTGTGCTCATGCGATTGATCGACGAGGCGAGATGTCCGACTTCATCCGAACGTTCGACCTTCAGTTGGATTTCGAACTGCCCCTCCGCAATCCGGCTGGTCGCATTTTTCATCGCCGAAATCGCGCCCGTCAAACGGCGAATCCATGGCAACCAGATGATGACGAAAACAAGCGTCAATGCCAGTGTCAGCGCAACCCAGGGTTTCGGATCGAAGAAAAACTCATTTCCTATAATGGAATCCGACCTCAGCACCAGAAATCCGGTAGAAGGCTCCGGGTTTTCGGCGCTGCGAACACGAATCGGCACGCCGACCCAATATTCTGACGGGGAGCCGGTTTTTTTCCGGAATATCGCGTCCACACGCCAGGGGCCGATTACAACGCCGGCAGGTCCAGCTCGACCGGATACTCCAGCCCTTCGCGCGGCGTCGTCGCGCACCCGTTGAATCCTCTGGCTGATTTCTGTGCGAATAGCCTGGGGCAGATCGGCGGGGACTCCCGTCAAGCTGTTGCCGTCGACATCAACCAGATAAAACTCGACTCCATATTCTTCCGAGAGGCGCGAGAGCAACTCGATCCGCGATCCAGCCGGCGTTTCGGCAAGATCCTGGGCAACATCGCCGGCAACCGACGTGAGGTGATTCAGCGTCGGCGCCACGATGAAATTCGTCGGACTGATGCGGAACTGGGCGGCTGCAAAGATAAGAAAGAAGGCGGTCAGCAACACAAGCGTCAGCAGCGTCAGGAGTGTGATTTTCGAGGCCAGCGACATTGCCGGCTTCATTGCGGCGCCTCCGGTTCGGGCTGCATCAATCGATATCCAACGGAGCGCACGGTCTGCACCCAGCGCGGTGATTTTGCGTCATCTCCGAGTTTCCGCCGGAGAGACGAAATGTGGACGTCGATGGATCGATCGAAGGCCTCGAAATCCCGGTCGGCCACCTCCAGCAAAAGCTGCTCGCGCGATTTCACCCGGCCGGGCGAGCGGGCCAGGGCTATCAGAAGGTCGAACTCCACTGCTGTCAGCGAAACAGGCACGCCGCCGAGCGTCACGTTGCGCGATAACGGTTCGATGCGGAGGCTGCCAACGACGACAGGCGCTTCTTCCTTGGTTTCATGAGCCGGGACGCTTCGCTCCGCGGTTACTCGCGATCGCCGGATTACGGCGCGCAACCGCGCCAGCAATTCGCGCGTCGAGAAGGTCTTCGGCAAGTAATCATCAGCACCCATTTCCAGCCCGACAATGCGATCCGCTTCTTCACCCAGGCCGGTGAGCATCAGAACGGGGACGGCCGACGCGGCGCGCAGCCGCCGGAGCACCTCCAGCCCATCCATTTCGGGCATCATCAGGTCGAGAATGACAGCATCGAACTTTCCCGAGAGCGCCTTTTCCAGGCCCTCTTTGCCGGCGTTTGCCGTGGCAACCTCGTAGCCGAGAGGCTCGAGGTAATCCTTGATCAGCCGGCAGAGCTTCCTGTCGTCATCGACGACAAGAATGGAAGTTCGTTGTGCCTCGGACGGATCGGAGACCACGATTTCATCTTAACCCCACTTTTGCGGCATTACATTTCCTTAACAATCGCGGACCAGCCTTAACAGAAGCTTCACACGGGCTGAATCCGCCCTTTACTCGGGCCCCGTCTACACAGGTATGAGCAGGAAAAGCAAAATCATTCTGATCTTAGTCGCTGCGGCTGGTGTGATGGTCGCGCTCGGAGCCTGGTCGTTCAGAGGCCGCGACGTTCAATATCGTACGGCCGCCGTACAACATGGAGACGTGAACGTTGCGGTCTCCGCCACCGGAAATCCAAATGCCGTGGTTAATGTTCAAGTGGGGTCACAGGTATCCGGCACAGTTGTGGATCTATTCGCGGACTTCAACACCAGGGTGACGAAAGGCCAGCTGATCGCCCGCATCGATCCCGCCCCGTTTCAGGCAAAAGTGGATCAGGCTCAGGCAAGCCTCGAGGCCGCCCGCGGGTCCGTCGCGAATGCTGAGGCGGTGGAACAGCAGGCCATGGCGAACATTCAGTCCGTGACGTCTTCGCTGGCCGCTGCAAAAGCAAATGTCGTCAAGGCGCAGGCTGCGGCAGCCGACGCGAAGAGCAAAGCCGATCGCCGGGTTGCGATGGTTGCCGAAGGTTCCGATTCAAGGGAGGACCTGGAGACGGCACAGACGACCTACAAGTCCGCGGTAGCCGACGTGGATGCCGTCGTCGCGCAGCAGCACGCCGCAGAGGAAGGCGTCAAGGCCGCGCAGGCCCAGATGAACGTCGCGAAATCCCTGATGGCAACGAATGAAGCGCAGGTTAAGCAAAATACGGCCGCGCTCCAGGCAGCGCAGCTCGACCTGGAACACACAAAGATCATCGCACCTTTGGACGGGGTGGTCGTCGCACGAAATGTAGATGTCGGGCAAACCGTTGCGGCGAGCCTCGCGGCGCCGACTCTGTTTCAGATTGCACAAGACCTGACGAAGATGCAGGTGGATACCAATGTTTCCGAGGCGGATGTCGGCCACATTCAGGCGGGCCAGCCGGCAACATTTACAGTGGACGCTTATCCTGGCCGCACCTTCACGGGTGCGGTGACGTCGATTCGAAAGGCGCCGATCAACGTGGCCAACGTGATCACCTATGACGCCGTTATCGGCGTTTCGAATGAAGATCTGGCGCTATTCCCCGGTATGACCGCGAACGTGAAGATTCTGGTCAGCCAGCGAAAGGACGTTCTGAGAGTTCCGAATGCGGCGTTGCGCTATCACCCCGCATCGGACACTGCCGCGGCGGGTGCCTCGAAAGCGAGTAAAGGCGCACTGCCGGAGAAGGCGGTTTGGATCCTGGATGCGAACGGGCACGAGCAACGGGTCGCTGTCATCACGGGAGAAACCGACGGAACATTCACTGAAATTACGGGAGGAAACCTCAAAGACGGTGATCGCGTGATCGTCGCGGCGTCCGGCAATGCCGACCGTTCGCCGGCTTCGAACTCCACTCCGCAGCCGGGAACAGGGCGTGGCCGCGGACCAAGCTTTTAAGCAGGAGAAAGGGATGTGACGCATGGCATCGATAATCGAAATCAAAGACCTGGTGAAAGACTACAGACTCGGCGAGGTGCCGGTACATGTGCTCAAAGGCATCTCGTTCGAGATCGGGCGCGGCGACTTCGTTTCGATCATGGGACCATCCGGTTCCGGCAAGTCGACGCTGATGAATATTCTCGGCTGCCTCGATAAGCCGACTTCCGGAACATACATACTCGACGGCATCAGCGTGGCACAGTTACAACGCGATGAACTTGCCGAGATCCGTAACCGGAAAATCGGATTCGTGTTCCAGCAATTCAACCTGCTGGCGCGTACGAACGCGTTGGAAAATGTCGAATTACCTTTGATGTACGCGGATGTTCCGGACCACGAACGCCACCAACGTGCGGCAAAAGCATTACTCGCTGTCGGACTGGCCGGCCGCGAAGACCACCAGCCCAGCCAGCTTTCCGGAGGCCAGCAGCAGCGGGTCGCGATCGCGCGCGCCCTGGTCAACAACCCCAGTATTGTTCTGGCAGACGAACCGACGGGTGCGCTCGATTCCCGGACAGGTCTGGAAATCATCGCCATTCTGCAGAAGCTGAATCGCGAGCAGGGGATCACCGTCATTATGGTGACGCATGATTCCGAAATCGCCGCCTACAGCTCCAGGAATATCCATTTCAGGGATGGAAGGCTGCAACTCGACGAGCGCCACGATCCGCGCGATGCCGCCGAGGAGCTGATGCTGGCACCGGTCGAGACATAGAAAGGACAACAGCCATGAATCGAATTGTCGCCAGTAACCGGATCGCACTCCGGGCGCTGAAGGTGAATCGCATGCGTTCCGCCCTTACCATGCTCGGTATCATCATCGGCGTTGCGGCCGTGATCGCGATGGTCGGGGTCGGGTCCGGAGCAACCGAGCGGATACAGGACCAGATCCGGAGCATCGGAAGCAATCTGATCATCGTGCTGCCGGGCAGTATCAGCAGCAACGGCGTCCGGCTGGGTTCAGGCGCCG
>DASXLG010000047.1 GCA_036496425.1 Terriglobia bacterium
AGCGATCCATCGGCGCTCTCGCTCTGACGCCGGGCCGGCTCCGCAGGGGCACGGCCGCCGCTGTCGCGTCGGAGCCATTCGTAGCGCCGGGAGAGACTGCGCAACCGGGCAATCAGAATCGCGAGCTCGAAGGGTTTGGTCAGGTAGTCGTCGGCTCCCGATTCGAAGCCGCGCAACACATCTTGCGGTTGACCGCGCGCCGTGAGCATCAATAACGGCACGAACTGTGCGGCTTGCCGCAGTTCGGCTGCAACCTCGAAACCACTCTTTCCCGGCAGCATCACGTCGAGGATAACCATATCGAAATGCCGGTCCGGCGAGAGCAGGAGGACGAGCGCCGTCTCGCCATCACCCGCGACCTCGACGTGATATCCCTCGGCTTCGAGATTGAAACGGAGCCCGTCCGCGAGGTGCTTCTCATCCTCCACGATCAAAACCGTGCTCATCGTTCAGGCCCTCGGAAGCACAATCGTGAATGTGCTGCCCTTGCCCTCGCCTTCGCTTTCGGCGAAAACGCGGCCGCCGTGCCGTTCGACCACGGATCGGACGATGAAGAGCCCCAGCCCGGACCCCTTTACCTGCGTCGCCATGCGAGAGGGAATGCGATAGAACCGTTTGAACACCCGCTTGAGCTGATTCCTGGGAATCCCGATGCCGCCGTCGGTCACGCGCACCGCCAGACGCTTCTCGTCGAAAGCCGCTACCTCAACCGCCACGGGAGACGTCGATGAATACTTGAGCGCGTTGTCGACGACATTCGAGACGGCAGCACGCAACTCGTCACGGTCTCCTGTGACAAACGGGCGCATATCGCTTTCGAGGCGCTCGGAATACTGGATCACCGCCCGGTTGAGTTGTGCTTGAATCGTCTGCAGGCACTCCTGCACAAGGCCGCCAAGGTCAATCACCGAGCGGTCGATTTGACGCCGCCGTTCCCGGGTGCGTCCAGCCTGCAGCACTTGCTCGACAGTGCGCAACAGCCGGTCGGATTCCATCAGCATGACGGAGTAGAACTCCTTCCGGCGGATTTCGTCGACGTCCCGCGTCTGCAGCGTCTCCAGATAGAGCCGGATCGACGCGATTGGCGTCTTCAGCTCATGGGTAACGGCGTTGATAAAGCCGTCGTGCTGTTCGTTCCGGTGTATTTCGTTAACGAGAAAGATTGTGTTGAGCGCGATGCCGATGATGATCGCCATGAAGAAGACGACGCCGAAGACCAGTAGCGCGACCTGCCGCCAGTTGAGAATCACCCATCCGACGTTGAGCGCAGTGGCCAGTACGACCAGAGAGGCACCAAAGGCAATAAAGAAGACGATCGACTTTCGCCGGCTCCTGAGACGCATGGTCTCAGTTTAGCCTGCCTTTGCACACTTTACGCCGTGGGCCAGCCCGATCTTCTCCATCGTCCAGATGACGTACCAGCCGACATCCACTTGCCACCATTTCAGGCCGAGACGGGCCGAATTGGCGTACCGGTGGTGATTCCCGTGCCAGTTTTCGCCCCAGGCCGAAAGTTGCAGCGGGCCAAGCCACCAGAGATTCTTGGCGGTTTCGCCCCGCTCGTCGGCTTCGCCCATGTGGGTGATGCTATTGACGAAGCACTGAAGGTGTAATGAGTAGACCAGACGAATCGCACCCACCCAGAAAAACGCTTTCCATCCGAATGCGAGCCCGCCAACCATTGCGAGCCCGACGATGATCGTCTCCGCACGCTCCCAGAAATTGTATTCCGGCTTGTTGAGGTCGGGCGCCCATCGCTTCATGTCCGCCGGAGAGGTCTGATAGAGCCACCGCAGATGCGCCCACCAGAACCCGCCGTGCGTGGGGCTCGAAACGTCGTCCATCGAATCGGCCTTCGCGTGGTGCAGACGGTGATTTGCCGCCCAATGCGCGGGCGAGCCGGAGCCGTTGAAGACAGTCCAGAAGATGAAAAAATGCTCGACTCCCTTATTGAGCTTGAGAGTGCGGTGCGCCAGATAACGATGATTGCAGACCGTCGTGCCCAGGCCTCCAAGCAGATTGAACGCAAGCGCCGTCAGGAATATCGGAATGCTCGGAATTGGATAGAGAATGAGTCCGACGACGGCTAAAACGTGTATTGCGGCGAGGTAGAATAGAACGCCCTCTTTTCCTCTCACTGGCTTCCAAAAGGGCATCTCCCAGGGACGGGACTGGACTTGCGCATTGTTGTTCATGAGCCTCCGAATGTCGATTCAACGGGCAAGATACGAATAGGGCAGCGTAGCAGGAGATTCAAAGCGTCATTGTAATAGTTATGTAACGAGTGCGATTGCGGGCTGCCGTCTTCGTGGCCATGCAGCCGGCCGTAAGCTACCCTATGGTTCATGTAGTTATGACCGGGAATCATCGCGGCATCGCGCCCGGACTTTCGGTTATACTTTTGGTATGAAAACGGCTATATCGATCGGCGACGATGTTTTTCAAAGGGCGGAGCGTTATGCGCGCCGGGAGAAAAAATCCAGAAGTGAATTGTATGCTGAGGCGATCGCTGAATACCTGGCTCGTCACGATGCCGATGCTGTCACAGAGGCCATGAACAAGACGATCGAAGAAGTCGGAAAATCGATTGATCCATTTGTTCGGGAGGCCACCCGCCGAACGCTAAAACGGATAGAGTGGTAAAGGTCTCCCAAGGTGATGTTTGGTGGGCCGGCCTGCGGAAGCCGGCCGGCTCCGGACCCGGTCTCAAGCATCCGGTCATTGTTGTTCAAGGCGACTCCATTAACCGCAGCAACATTGCGACAGTTATCTGTGTCCCTCTCACCAGCAATTTGGCATGGGCAAGCGCTCCTGGAAACGTTTTCTTGAAAAGCCGGTTTACTGGACTGCCGAAGGATTCCGTTGCCAATGTCTCCCAGCTCATATCTGTAGACCGCGCTCTATTAACGGAGCGCACCGGTAACCTTCCGAAAACCAAACTTGAACTCATCCTATCGGGCATTGATATCATCCTCGGCGGCTAGCGGAGCCGGGCCCCTCTTGGCGACTGCCATGGAAGACGCGGTGCACAACCACGGCCGAGGCTGTGAAAATGAATGTGGCGAGCAGTCCGCCTTCGGGGCCGTAATTCCCGCCAAGAAGAACGGTGCTCCCGGCCACGTTCGTCGTCCACAGCGAAGCGATGCCGAGGCCGGATAAGGCGAAGCCCAGAACAAACCCCAGGCCCACGTTCCAGCCGACATGAATGGCATAGGATGTCCACAGTGAGCGCGAACGGACATAAGCAAGAGACAACAGAACTCCGGCGATAACCGTGTTGAGGGTCCCGAGGCGCGAGGCGTTGGGATTATTCAGATGCATCGCTCCGAAAAGCACCGACATGGCGATCATTCCCGGCCACTCGCCTGAGCCGTCGATCAGGATCTGTAATGGGAAACCGCGAAACACCAGTTCCTCATTCAGCGCGGCAAGCAGGAGAACGCTGAAAGTCGCCAGTAAGGTCGTCGCCGGAACCTTGTTTCCGCTCCAGTGGATTTCGAGCGTTCCGAGGATTTTCGAGCCGGCACCAAGCACGGCAAGCATGCCCGCGGAGAGGCCAATGCCCCACCAGAGTTGACGGCGCCATCCCGGCATGAAGCCGATTCCGAATGTGCGGAGCGGCCGGTGGTCGACGAATCGGATCGTCAGCGCCATTGCGGCAACCGCCGGAACGAACAGCGCCACTTCATTCAGTGCCAGAAGCGCGAGCTGGTTCTCGGCGATGGTGTCGCTTTGAGATACGAAAATGGAGAGAGCGATGCCGGTTGCAACCCAGAAGATTATGAAGAACAGGACATAGAGCGCGAACTTCCATCCGGCCCGGACTTCGTGTTGGTCATTGAGGAACATCAGCGAAGGGAAGGAACCACAAGAAGCACAAGAGGCGCAAGAGATATGTGCGCCTGGTGCTTTTCGCGGTTCCTTAAATGTATTTCCGCAGCAGAAGTTCCAGACGTTTGCGGGTTTCCGCGGGCGCGTGCTTCAGGTCCGTCATGATCGCATGCTTGAGCGCGTGGCCGCATTTGCAGGTGCGGTCGACCGGAAGGCGTTTCACGGTCGACCGGATGATCTTCTGGGCATTTTCGCTGTTCTTTTTCAGGTTCTCGATGACTTCCGTCACGGTGACCGCATCATGTTGCGGATGCCAGCAGTCGTAATCGGTAACCAGCGCCATCGTGGAGTAGCAGATTTCCGCCTCGCGCGCGAGTTTGGCTTCCTGAAGGTTCGTCATTCCGATCAGGTCCCCGCCATTCCGGCGGTAGGTATTGGACTCCGCCAGGGTAGAGAATTGCGGGCCTTCCATGCAGACGTATGTCCCGCCGCGCTTGACCGCCACGCTGGCGTCGCGCGCGGCCTGTTGCATGACATCGCCCAATTGTGAACATACCGGATGGGCGAAGCTGATATGCGCCACAATGCCGTCGCCGAAGAACGTCGATACCCGCGCCTTGGTCCGGTCGTAGAACTGATCGGGCAGCACGATATCCAGCGGGCGCAGTTCCTCCTTCAACGATCCCACGGCGCTCGCCGACAGAATCCACTCGACGCCCAGCTTTTTGAAGCCGTAAATATTCGCGCGGAAATTGAGTTCGGACGGTGAAATGGTGTGGTTCCGGTTATGCCTTGCGAGGAACACCACGCGCTTTCCTTCCAGTGTTCCGATCCGGTATGCGTCCGAAGGCTTTCCAAACGGCGTTTCTACCTCGGCTTCCTCAATTTGAGTAAGTCCGTCCATCTGGTACAGACCGCTGCCGCCGATGATTCCTATCTTGATGTCATTTGCTGCCATGCTCGACTAACTCCAATAAAACTCCGTGTGTGGACGAAGGATGAATGAATGCAATCCGCGTATCATGCGCTCCCCGGCGCGGCGTCGAATCGATCAGCCGCGCGCCGTTGGCCTTCAGCCTCTCCAGTGCTTCTTCGATGTTGTCGACGCGCACGGCAATATGGTGAATGCCTTCTCCGCGCTTCGACATGAATTTTTCGACCGGGGAATCGCTGCGGGTCGGTTCCAGCAGTTCGATGCGGCTTTCGCCGATGGTGAGCATCGCTACACGTACGCCCTGCTCATCGACTTCGTCGTAGCCGGCAACATTCAATCCGATCGCATCCTGGTAAACCTTGACGGCATCGGCCAGGGACCTCACGGCGATTCCGATATGATCGATTCTCACTTGGACCTCTTCAGCTCCGAATTCCGGATGATTTCATCGACGATCGTGTATGGATCCTGATCCCGGCTCGCAATCTGTCCAATCACTTTCTCCAGTTCGCCATCGGAGAACACCTTATGGATAACCGTATTCACCAGGCGCTCCTGCAACAGTGTAATCAGACGCTGCCGCGCCGCCTCCTGTTTTTTCGCGGTCTTTTGTGCGGAACTTTCAAAAAACGACCACGCCTTCTCGATGGTCTCAGTCAATTCATCGATACCTTCTCCTTCGGTAGCCACGGTTTTGACGATGGGCGGCTGCCAGCCCTCGGGCCGATGCGCCAGCGAAAGCATCGCGAGAACCGCGCGCTCCATCTTTTCGACGCCCGGCCGGTCGCATTTGTTGATGACGAAGATGTCGCCAATTTCCATGATGCCGGCTTTGAGAGCTTGAATGTCGTCGCCCATTCCCGGCACGAGGACCACGATGGAGACATCCGCCAGCTTCACAATGTCGACCTCGTCCTGGCCGACACCGACGGTTTCCACCAGGATCGGATCTTTTCCCGCCGCGTCCAGCACCGTCACAACATCGGCCGTCGCGGTGGCCAGACCGCCGAGATTCC
>DASXLG010000048.1 GCA_036496425.1 Terriglobia bacterium
GACGTGCTTATCGTTCCATTAAGTAACTCGAATGTCAGTCCGACTCCGCCGGTCCCAACGACTAGTCCTCCCGAACAGGTTAATTACCCTCAGTCTGTCCTGGCAACGATGAGTCCAGGAATGCGTGCGGGATTTTATTCAAGCAAATGGGGCTCTTTACCTTGGATATTTTCGCGTATCCCGCCGGAGCAATATCTCATTTTTCGCGTCAAGTAGCCGAGAGCTTTCGCCTTCTGTAGAGGCAGCCGTGCCGGCTGCAAAAAAGGCCGCAGAATTGTACGCGACACGCGCCACTACAGAGCCAAACCAGGAATTGTTTCGTTTAGGCAGCCGGCGGCGATGCGTCGGCGAAGATTGGCGCGGCGGTGATATCGGAAGCGTCGAAGCTGAAGCCGTGATTCCCTTTTTGTAGCGATTTTAACAGGAGTGCGACTTGCTGGGCCGTGCCGGTAGAATAGAAACGAACCAGCCCAACCGTCGTCCGCGGGCCAAAGACGGTGATCATGATCGTTTCTTCGTCGACCGAGTTCATAAAAATGTGGCTGCCGTTACCCTGGTGATAAAGAGCATTGAATTCCACTTCCCCGATTCGCCGCGCCAGTTCACGCGTCGCAGCGAAAGACCCGGCCGCAAGCGCGGCGATGATGGTCACGTCCATCACTGTCATATCGCCGTATTGCGAAATGACATTGCCGCCACGGTCGATCACGACCGTCAACTCAGCCTCCGCCTTTTTTAAGAAGTCGGCCAACACGCCATCGAGCGTTGCCACGTCCTCGATGGTAAGGACAGGAATAGCGTTCATGCGACGCTTCGCTGCTGCTCGGGTACAACGTGTTGCTGTCCTGGCTTGGCGGCTCCCGGCGCGGCGGAGCGGCCGGCGTCACTCTGTTTACTAAACTTGTGCAGCAAAATCTGCGAAACGGCGTTCAGGGTGGCGAAAACATTTTGCCCCGTACTGGAGACGACCTCGAAGCTTTGCACCCGCTTCTTCCGGTTGTTCAGGACGTAATCGAGATAATTGACCGGCGCGATATTTTGCAGATCGCGTTTGTTGTATTGCAAAACGTAGGGGACATCGTCGAGCGACATGTTTTGCTTGGCCAGGTTGTCCTCGAGATTTTTGAAACTCTCAACATTTTCCTCCATTTTTTCCCACTGCGAATCGGCTACGAAAACCATCCCATCGACGCTGCGCAGGACGAGCTGGCGGGTGGCGTTGTAAATTACCTGACCGGGGACGGTATAGAGCTGGAATTTGGTGACGAAGCCCTTGATAACCAGAGCGTTGAGCGGAAGAAAGTCGAAGAACAGGGTGCGATCGGCTGCGGTAGCGAGCGAAACGAGGTCGCCGCGATTTTGCGGATTAATCCGCTGATGGATGTAGCCGAGGTTGGTGGTTTTGCCGCACAGGGCCGGACCGTAATAAACAATCTTAAACTGAATCTCGCGGCTGGCGTAATTAATGATCGACATGAGGAGTCTCCACTTTGGGATAGGTTCGCGAAAGTTCCTGTGTGATGCGGCTGAGTTCGCGCCGGCTCTCCGCACTCAATTCAACGCCGTTGTGCACCGCGGTCAGGCAAAGATCGCCGGCACCAAAGAATGTCACGGGCGACTTTTCACCGTGGACCGTCATGGACCTAAGGGGGCCTAGATGGGTCTCACACATATGTTTTTGCAGTTTCTGGAGCATCGTCGGTGCCACCGCGCTCAACCCTTCCATATGCATTTCGTCCGGGATGTTTCCGGCGATGATCAAGCCATCTGCGAAGATCACGCTACAGGAGGCAACGCCGGGAAGGGCACAGGCTAGTGCGATCGCCGCCTTGGCATCAAATTTCGGAGCTCCTTCGGCCGGCCTGGCAGTTTCCCACTTTGCGGCCGGACCGATCGCGACGCGGAAAGCATCGACCGGGGCCGAGAGTTCAACTTTCGCAGCTTCGATCTTGCGCGCGGCGACTTTGGGAACCTGAAGGTCTGGAGCTCTTACTTTAGGGACTTCGGCTGCCGCTGCTTTAGGAAGTTCTATTTTGGGAGTCTCAACCTTAGGCACTTCCGGCTTTGACGGTGCCGCGGCGCTTGGGAGCGCTGTTTTCCGACCTTGGGCAAAACGTTCCGCGTCTTCCTTTGCCTTCGCCGAAAACGGTGTCTCGAATGTTTCATCCTGAGCGGTGACTTCCTGGTCCTCTCGCATGCGAAGAGAGTCTCCGGGCAGGTTGGCCAATACATCGGGCAGCGAAAGCTGCACCGGGGCTTCTACGACATCGGGGAGAAACAGACCGCGGTACTGCTCCGGTAACGCTGTGTGAAAGTCTTTCGGCGGAATCGTCAC
>DASXLG010000049.1 GCA_036496425.1 Terriglobia bacterium
TGCGCCGGTGGGCATGCTCGGACAACATCCTTCGTGTCCATCCGAGCAGGTGGCGAAACAGATCGAGCGTTGGACCAAGGAGGGTTTCATCGCGTTCAATTTCGATCCCGATGGCACCGGCGGCCGCTGGCAGAACCAACCTTTTACCGGAAAGCACAATTACGCGGTTTTCGAGGCGGCGCAGAACCTGGATGTGCCGCTGGTGCTGCACGGGAGCGAATCGATCAACAAGAACTTTCCGCATACGGCCGTTCAATATCTGGTCGCCGACATTACGGGCTTCGTGCAGCTCATGATGGCGAAAGATCTGTTCCGGGATTTTCCGCGTCTGCGCTTTCTGATCCCGCATGCGGGCGGCGCGTTGCCCTGCCAGATCGGGCGTTGGAGGGCGATCGCGAAGTACAACAGTTGGGCCAGCCCGGACGAACTCCTCGGCAAGGGCAACGTTTTCGTCGATACCTGCGTATACAATCGGCTCAACATGCAGATGTTATTTGACGCGGTCCCGCTCGACAACATCCTGTTCGGCTCGGAATGCGACGGTGCGTTCCCCGGCGTGGTTAATGATGAGACGCGCGATCATTACGACAACACGCGGCGCTATGTCGACGATTCGAAGCTGAACGCCGGCGACAAGGACCGGGTCTATGTCATCAACGCGCGGCGCGTTTATCCGCATGCGAGCCGTTGGGTTCAAGCGGAGCGGAGTCTGGGTCTGGCGTAGAATCCAAGTTCCGGGCCCCGCGCTGGTGCAGCGATTGACGCCGCGCTTTCGCACCGTCTAGAATTCCAACCTGAGTCTCTGAGAGGCTATTTTTGTGGCTAATAGAAAGAAAACGGCGATCGAGAGAGTCCAGTATGTGGAAGCGCATCAGCGCGTCTTCCCGCATGTAACCGAGGAACTGTCATGAGCAACGCGGTCGTAGTGAGGCACATCGAACAGCCGGACCAAACTGCGGTGGCCGCGCTCGAAAAGTATGGCGTATCGACGGTCCACGAGGCACAGGGGCGCATCGGACTACTGGCATCTTATATGCGCCCGATTTATGCCGGTGCGGCGATTGCCGGAAGCGCGGTGACCGTTTCGTTGCCGCCGGGCGACAATTTGATGATCCATGTGGCGGTGGAAATGTGCACGCCGGGCAGCATTCTGGTGGTGGCTCCCACATCGCCCTGCACCGACGGTTATTTCGGCGAACTTCTTGGCACCTCGCTTCGCGCTCACGGCGCAAAAGCCCTCGTGATCGAAGCAGGCGTCCGCGATGTTGGTCCGCTTACTCAGATGAAGTTTCCGGTCTGGAGCCGCGCCGTGCATTCACAAGGCACGGTGAAAGCTACACTTGGCTCGGTGAATGTTCCGATTGTGTGCGCCGGTGCGGCGATCGATCCGGGCGACGTGATTGTCGCGGATGATGATGGCGTGGTAGTGGTCAAACGAGCGGAGGCGGGTAAAGTAGCCGCGGCATCGAAACAGCGCGTGGACAAGGAAGATGTGGTTCGCGAGCGGCTCGCTAAAGGGGAGCTGGGCCTGGATATTTACGGCCTGCGCGCGAAGCTGAAAGAAATGGGGCTCGAATATCGTTAAGTATAGAGACGGCCGACTTCGACGCTAAATGGAAATGATCGCCTACTGGGCCGCCAGCATCCCGGGAGGTTACTGTGACTAAGTCCGTTCTTGCAAAACTGGTTCTGTCGTCTCTGCTGTTTCTTGCGTTCACTTGCTTTTCCTTTGGGGACGCGAAAACCCCGTTACTGCTCCAGACTCCGACGATCAGCAAGAAT
>DASXLG010000050.1 GCA_036496425.1 Terriglobia bacterium
AGGCGACTACCGGATACGCCAAGGCTGGAAAGTCGTCGACGGAAAGCTGGTAACGCGGCACAGCGCTTTCGGCGGGATCGCTGAAGTCATCGTTCTGATTGCCGCCATAATAGAGGCCGAAGCCGGTGCGGATGGTGGTCTTCCCATGCAACGCCGAGGGGGCCCAGGCCACTCCGAGGCGCGGGCCGAAATCCTTGGTATTGGGATCGTAGTAGGGCGTTCCCTTCGGGCAGAAACCGCCGCAGCCGAGAATATCCACCACCGCGGAGCGGTTCAGGATCTCGTGCATCACCGAATAATACTCGTAGCGAAGCCCGAGGTTTAGCGTGAGTGTGGGGCTCACCCGAAACTCATCCTGCGCATAGCCCTGATAAAACGTCCGACGGTTACCGACAACGCCTTCGCCCTGCAGGTATGTCGCCGAATCGGCCTGGTTGTTGATGAGCTCGTTCAGGCCCGCATAGGCGATGTTCGAAGTCGTCAGCGTGTTCCCCGAGTTGTTCAGGCGGATGCGGCGGATATCGACTCCGAATTTCAATGTGTGGCGGCCGCTTACCCTGCTCAAGTTGTCGATATAGGAGAACGAGGTGCCCACCTCGGTGTCGAGCGACGTGTCGCTGACGCCGTCAAAGATGCCGCCGACATCGAGCGCGATCGGTGAAGTTCCGTTTGTGTAGTTGTGATAGTTGGCCCGGTTTACGCCGAACTTCACTTCATTGACAGTGGTGGGTGAGATGATCCGCTGGAATTGCATCACGACGTTGGTAGGAACATGCGGGATCACGTTGCGAGTGCCGAGCGCGTCCTGCGGTTGATCGATGTACGCGTTATCCACGTTGTACCGAAAGAACGCGGTATTGGTGTCATTGAACCGATAGTCGAAGCGGAACATGCCGGCATCCTCGCGAATGGTGTCGGCGGTGACTACCTTCAGTTGATCGGTATTCGCATCCAGCGGTGTCTGTCCGGCCGGATACGCATCGAGAATCGGCTTCAACGCCGGCGAAGTAGCCAGCACCTGCGCCTTCAGAGCGGCATTCGGCACGATGTTCACAAAAGTCTGGCCGAGGCTTTGCCGCAGACCCTCATAATTCGCATAGAAGAACGCTTTGTTTTTCACCACCGGCCCGCCGAGACTTGCGCCAAACTGGTGCAGCGTGAAATCCGGAAGGGTGGCATCATCAAAGGGCGATCGCGCGTCAAGCGCATCGTTCCGCACGGCATAGAACGTGCTCCCGTGGAATTCGTTGGTGCCGGTCTTCGAGACCACGTTGATCTGCGCACCGCCCGCAGCTCCGCTTTCCGCCGTGTAATTGGAGGTGCTGACGCGGAATTCCGAAATGGCATCGAGCGCAATGTTCAGGCGCGTGTCGGATTTCTGCGTCTGCTCCTGGACACCGCTGGTGTCGATACCGTCGAAGGTGAAATTGCTGTCATCTAGAGAATGGCCCGCGAACTGAATCGAACGCTGCGCCCCGTCGCCGTAGTCGATGGCGCCCGGCGCCAGCATCATCAGGCTGGCCCAGTTCCGGCCACTCACGGGAATGTCTTTGATCTGGGGCGATTCAATCACGCCGCCTACTTCGGCATTGGTGCGATTCACTGTCTCGGCCGCCGCAGTGACTTGAACCGTTTCGGACGTCTCGCCGACCTCCAGGTGGGCATCAATCGTCCGAGTCTCTCCGTATTGCAGATCGATCGGTTCGATACTGACTGGTCTAAACCCGGGCTTTGCGATCGTGAGCGTATAGGTACCGACAGGCAGAGCCGTTACCTGATAGAGACCTTCTTCGCTGGATATCGTCAGGCGACGAAGCCCGGTCGCGGCCGATTTCAGTTCAATGCTGACGCCGCTGACTAACGCTCCGGAGGGATCCGTAACGGCGCCATCGATCGCCGCGCGGTCCTGCGCGAGCAGACAGGCCGAAGAAACGCCGAGCAGACAAGAGAACAGACCGAGCCGTCGCATGGTACTCCTCCTCTTTCGCGCAATCGACCTGGAACTTGAAAAGTCGACTTTATCCGGTCTCTATTTCATGTCGATGACGATCGGCCGACAGGCCGTTTGCGAGCGTGAACCTTCGTACCCGGCCGCTGGTTCACGCGACAAATGTCATGAAGCTGTAAACAAGTTCGATGATGCTATTCTTTCTGCCAGGGAGATTTCAAGAAATGACGGCGAGGATGCGGCTCGTCGCATACGCTGCTCCGGCGATGGCGTGGCTGATTTACGGCGCCTATTCGCAGGAGCCGGCTGCACAGGCGTCTGCGGGGAAGGTAGTGGGCGGGCCCTATGCCGTCAACGTCGGGGCGCGTTCGGCGACGGTGATGTGGCTGGTTCAAACAGGTGAGTCCTCGCTCGGAGCGGAACCAGGCAAGGCTGATCAGCGAGCGCCTGTACTGCGCGCGGAAAAGACAACCTTCGTAGGACTCCAGCGCGGAACCACTTATTACTACCAAGCGTTCCCGGGCG
This sequence comes from Terriglobia bacterium, assembly GCA_036496425.1. Lineage (NCBI taxonomy): Bacteria > Pseudomonadati > Acidobacteriota > Terriglobia > Terriglobia bacterium. The sequence goes on from DASXLG010000050.1 coordinate 2,474, forward strand.
AAGCCGGGAAAGGCTCCTTCCGAACGGCCCCCTCCGGCAACGCTCCGTTTCAGTTCGTGGTCTACGGCGACACACGCACACGGCACGACATACATCGCAAGGTAATCGCGGCGATTCTCGGATTTGCGCACCCGGATTTCGTCATGCACACCGGAGACCTGGTGGCGAACGGAGATGATCCCGCGCTGTGGCCGATCTTCTTCGATGCCGAACGAGAGCTATTGCGGAAAGCAGCATTCTTTCCCGCACTCGGGAATCACGAGCGCGACGCCGCCAACTACTTTGACTTCCTGCGAGCCAAGCCGTATTACTCGTTCGACTGGGGCAACGCGCATTTCACGGTAATCGACAGCGACATTGAAAACGCCGGCGCCACCGCGGAACAGCGAGACGCTTTCTGGAAGCAACAGGTTCGGTGGCTGGAAGACGACCTACGTTCTGCTCAGCAGGCCGATTTCCGCTTCTTGTTTGCGCACCATCCTCCCATGACCGCGGTGAAGCGCCGGCAAGGCGACAACCCTCACATGACGGCGCTCGAATCGATGTTCGCAAGATACAAACTCTCTGCCGGCTTCTTCGGTCACGACCACAACTACCAGCATTACCTCAAGGACGGAATTCATTACTTCATCACAGGAGGCGGCGGCGCGCCGC
>DASXLG010000051.1 GCA_036496425.1 Terriglobia bacterium
ACACTTTGTGGATTGGGACGGCCGGCGGCGGTATCAGCCGGTACCGGGACGGTAAGTTCGAGACGTTCGACACCAGGCGCGGACTTTCGAACGATTCCGCGCTTGCTTTTTACGAGGATTCTTCCGGCGCGCTCTGGATAGGCATCAATGGAGGCGGCTTGAACCGCTTCAAAAACGGACGCTTTATCGCCATTTTCGACGCTTTCTCGCAGGCGGACAGTTCCACTACCCGAAAATTCGGCGGCACAGGTCTGGGGCTCGCCATCTGCTATCGCCTCGTCCAGCTTATGGGCGGAAACATCTGGGTCGAAAGCGAGGAAGGCCGTGGCAGCCAGTTTCATTTCACGATTCGCGCCGGTTTTCCCCAATCCAAAGGACATTCGCAGACGGGCGAAGTGCCCGGACTCGCCGGGGGTTCCATTCTGGTTGTGGAGGATCATGTCACCGGCCGCCGCATCCTGTGCGAGACTTTAGTGCGCTGGGGACTGCCGCGGTTGCCGTTCCCGACGTGGCGCAAGCATTGGCCACGCTGCGCCAAGCCAAAGACGGCGGCACTCCGTTTTCGCTCGTGTTGACCGATATCCGCCTGCCGGTGGTAAAGTCACTCCGGACGGAACGCATACTGCCTCTTCCCCCACTACGATTGAGGGGTCGGGCGATATTTTTCAAACCGGCCTCGGCACATTCGTAGCCGGCAACACTTATACGCTTTCTTTCTGGGCCGGTCGGCCGAGGACGGAGCCCGACGGCGTTACCGCAGTCACTGGTTTTGAGCCGGCTGTTCGGGTCCTGCCAATCTGTCGATGAACTTCGACATCGCACCCGCTGTCCCTGAGCCATCTTCACTCTTGTTGATGTTCTCCGGACTCGGCCTAGCCGGTCTGGCTCTGGTACGGAGGCGTCGCCTAGCGCAAAGCTAAAGTCGCTTCATCCACCGCAGCGTGTGAGTTCGGCCGGTCCGGAAACTGGACCGGCCGTTCGTCGTCGTTACGGCTTTTGAGTTTCCGCTTTGCTCCGCACAGCGACTGCGCGCGCGTCCGAAGCAGCCTGCACCGCTTGCCGCGCGCTATCGATTACTCCTTTGAAGTTCTTCCCCGCGTAGAACGATTCGGCTTGGTTCAAATATGTCTGCGCCTTATCGAGAGCTTGCCCTGCCCCGTCGGCTCGCGCGATTTGCACCGCGTTTCGCGCCTGGTAAAGTTTCACAACCGCTTCGTATTCCTCCATGGAAACGCCCGGCTTCGTTTTCATGTGGGCGGAAGCTAACTGTGCGGCCTGCACGTTCAGCGTGTACTGCCCGCGCGGCATGAGTTCGTACTTGGCTTTCACTTCTTCCACTCGCCCAACGGTATCGGGCCGGACCGAACTCTCCACCGCCACGACATCGCTCGGGTACTGCACCGAAAAATATGGTTCTGCCGTCAGCAGCAGCCCAAACGTAGATTCGGGCGATGTGACCTGCATACTCGCCTTCTCGGAACCGTTGGCGATCACTTCTCCCAAATTGATCGCGCGGCCGGCCGGCGTAATGGCCCACAGAACATAGGTCAGGAATTCCGAGCCGAATTGAGTAGGCGGCTCGAGGTGTTTTATGTTGAGGGCGATTTTCGTGTATCCGTTCTTGACTTCGACAATCGCTTTTCCTTCCGCCTTGGGCAGCAGCAAGGTTCCTTTGAGATCGATCTCGGTAGGCCCGCTGTGCCGCTGGAAGTTCACTGCCTCAAGCGACCGCTGCACTACGGTCACTCGATAAATGGGAACGCTGTGGTTGGGCTGGTCCTGTTGCCCGAAGACCGGAAAACCCAATGCGCTTAGAACGATGGACAATGCGAATAACCGAGGCATATCTCTCCCAGCCGATAGACGCGGCTCTACATGGCCATGTAACAATTGATCTAGCATCTTAGGGACGACCATCGGCATCGACATAGGAGATCAGGGAAGTCCAGTGTTTTTGCGCGAGTACATCCAGACCATCAAGCGGGAAGATCCGGCCGCGAAAAGCAGCCTGGAGATAGTGTTGTGTTATCCAGGGCTGCACGCGGTGCTGCTGCACCGGCCTGCGCACTGGTTGTATCGCCGCCGGTTGTACGTTCCGGCGCGTTTCCTTTCCAACCTGGCGCGGTTTTTGACCGCGATCGAGATCCATCCGGGCGCGAAAATCGGAAAGCGCTTGTTCATCGATCACGGGCTCGGCGTGGTGATCGGCGAAACCGCTGAGATCGGGGACGACGTTTTGCTTTACCAAGGCGTGACTTTGGGAGGCACAGGCGGCGAGCGCGGCAAACGGCATCCTACGATCGGCAGC
>DASXLG010000052.1 GCA_036496425.1 Terriglobia bacterium
CGGGTTCTGTGGTGATCCCACTTGATCACTTGCAGACAATAAGTACAGGTATAGGAATCACCGATCGTCAAGGATCGGCGAGCTCTCGCCATGATGCAGACCTCACCATGATTTTAGCACGCCGGTCTGAACCGGAGTTCGCACGAAACCTTAAAGTGCATCCACAATTCGGTTCCTGGCGTGTTCCAAAACCATTCGGAGTTGCCCGTAGGAATACCGATCCCCGAAATGCGTCTTCGCTTCTGCCAGCGACTCGGTCTTCTTCTCCGCGAAGAAAGCCGCTATTTCATCCACCTGTTCATTTGTCAAAAGATCCGAAATATGGAGTTCTCCGCGCGCGATGAAATGCGCCAGATGCCCTTCGATCGTGCTCACCTTCAGATGGCGTTCGGCCGCAATTTGCACGGTGGTTTCTCCGGGCCGATAGATCGAGGCTGATCTGCCTGGTGTTGGCTGCGCCGGTCTCCTTGAAGGGGCGATCGGGCCGCTCCCCTACGGCGTCCGACGCCGGATCTTCAGGTATGTTTTTTTCGCTTCGGTATTTCCCGATAACGCGGAGAATCTCCGCGCCGAAACTTTTGAGTTTGCCTTTGCCGATGCCGGTAATTTTCTTTAATGAGGCGCGATCGGCAGGCAGGACCTGAACCAATTCCTGGAGTGACCGTGTCGGCAAAACGTCATGCAGCGCACACTCGAGTTCGTGTTACCGACAATCTGGCCGCGCGTGTGCTATGGAATTCGGATGTGATTATGGAATTGAGGTCTGGGACTTCTGAAAACCTATGTTTCCCTGCCCTTGGCCGTCCGCCGGCGATTCGCCGCGGCGGCACGGGAGGGTATGTACTGAGTCTTTACGACTCACAATCTACACAGTAAGGCGTCGGATGTATACACGATGAAATGGCAATTCACGACTACCCGGCGGTTTTGGCGGAAAACCCTGACTGTCTCCAGCCTTGCCTTGTTCGCCGTGTCTTCCCATCTGTTTGCGCAAGGCATGATAACAACCTATGCCGGTCCGCAGATGCCCGTCAGCGGGAGCGCAGCATCGACTCAGGCTATCGACTATCCAGCGGCGGCTGTTCCGGACGGCTCCGGCGGAGTTTATGTCGTCAGCCAAAGCCAGAATCGGGTCTACGACGTCGCGGCAAACGGCACTCTGACCCTGATTGCCGGCAGTACTTATGGATTTGGAGGGGATGGCGGGCCTGCCACGGATGCCATGCTCGCGAGCCCGTTTGGCCTGGCGACGGATACCGCGGGTAATCTTTACATCTCCGACTTTTATAACCAGCGAATCCGCAAAGTATCGAAGGACGGAGTCATCACCACGGTTGCAGGGTCCGGTACCGAAGGGACCATTGGAGATGGGGGACCGGCGACGTCGGCCCAGCTGTCGTTACCGAGCTCCATTGCGGTCGACGCTGCGGGAAATCTGTATATCGTCCTGGCCGATCGCGTCCGGAAAGTGGGTGTGGATGGCGTGATTACGACCATCGCAGGCGGAGGCAACATCGTGCCGGATACCGGAGTGGCTGCAACATCGGCGCTGATTACGCCTTCGGCTGTCGCTGTCGATTCTGCGAGTAATGTCTATATCGGCGCCGGGATTCTGATGCGGGTGGGAACGGACGGCATTATTACGAGACTCACGAAGCTAACCGCCACCATCGGATTTCTGGGATCGTATATGTGTACGGAATCCGGCGACGGAGGGCCCGCGGTCGATGCCAATGTCTGTTTTCTGGGCGGCATCGCCAAAGATGTCTCCGGCACCCTCTATCTCACAGACGGCAACTATGTGCGTACCATCACCGCGGACGGTATCATCCATACGATCGCGGGCGGCGGCAATTCCATGGCGGACGGCGTGCCTGCCACATCGGCCTCGATGAACCCTTACAACATTTCACTGGATGCCTCGGGAAACATTTATCTGGTGATTAACCCCAATAGCGTCCGGAAAATCGCCACGGACGGAACGATCAGTACGCTGGTCGCAAACAACGTCTATGGATTTTCTGGAGATGGAGGCCCCGCAACTCTGGCGAAACTGTCCCCCAGCGTGGACGGTCTCACGTTCGATCGCTCGGGCAATCTTTACATTGCGGACACATCGAACAGCCGCATACGCCTGGTGACGCCCGACGGCACCATAACCACAATCGCTGGAAATGGCAGTTCCAATTACACCGATAGTGTTCCGGCGGTCTCTACCGGAATCGGCAGTCCGATCGACCTGTTCGTCGACAATGCCGGCAATCTCTACGAGCTTGACGGCACCTACGTGCGGAAGATCACGCCCGACGGCGTCATCCAAACGGTCGCCGGCTGCTCGGGTATCTGCCCCGGTCTGCCGGATACCGCCACAGTGGCCATGAACGCCTCGCTTGGGATGCATGGTCCACTGCGGATCGGCGTTGATCCCATTGGCAACCTTTATATTCAGGCTCGGGATCGAGTATGGAAGGTAGATTCTACCGGTGCCATCTCGACCATCCTGACGAATGCGATGCCACCATTCAACGGATCGATTACGTTCCAGGGCTTTGTTCTTGCCCCGGACGGAAGCTATTACCTCAGCGGCTCCGGGAGCGGCGGCGGACAAATTTACAAAGTGACGTCCGACGGCGCGATCAATCGGTTCGGCGGACTCGTCGACTTTCATCCCGAGGCAATGGCATTGGACAGCCAGGGAAATCTTTATGCTGTGGACGGCTCGAAGATTCGGGAAATATCGGCTTCCGGCTCTTCCGTCACGACTCTCGCGGGAGGCAACACCGTTGACGGTTTCAGCGGAGACGGCGGTTCCGCAACATCCGCGCAGTTAAATTTCGATCGGGCGGCGGAGTTCGCTGATGTGGCCGTCGACGTTGCCGGCAATGTGTATATCACCGACCAGGGAAACAGCCGCATCCGGAAGATCACGCCGGCTTCTTCCGCACAATCATTCAGCGCCTCGGCCGGTGGTGTCACGTACAGCACGGTGGGCACAGCCTCCGGTCCGATGACCGTGGGATACGGTATTCTGCAACCCGCCGCGGGACAGACGACCACACCCTATTGCGTCGCGGTATTCAGCTACACGCTGAACGGCATACTCATCAGTGAAACGGCCGTGCCTGCCTCACCACTGATCACTTCGGGCCGTATTTACGCCGAATCGAATGGGCCGGTTCGGACCGGAATCGCCATCGCGAATCCAGGCAATCAGGACGCGGCTGTCACGTTTTATTTCACCGGCCAGAATGGTCTGAGCATCAACACAGGTTCGGTCACCATTCCTGCCAATGAGCAATACGCCGCATTTCTCGATCAAGCTCCATACGACGGCACCAGCGCCGCGCGTACTTTCACTTTCAGCGCTTCGACGCCGGTCGCCGCGATTGCGCTGCGGGCCTTTATAAATGAGCGGGGAGAAACGTTGATGACAACGTTGCCCGTCGCTCCGACCAGTTCGATATCTACAGCTCCCATCATGTTGCCTCATTACGCCGCCGGAGCAGGCTGGACGACGCAAGTGCTGCTGGTCAATCCGACGGATACCACGCTGACCGGAACGATTGCCTTCGACGCGATGCACACGTACTCCGTTGCGCCCCGCTCCGCAACGAAGATCGTCAGCGCCGCTTGGAACGTTCTGCAAACGGGAAACGTGACAGTTACGCCGGATCCGGGAATCCCGGCGCCAGTTGTTTCATCGGTCTTCACCTTGGTGACGAACGGAATCACGGTCACCGAAAGCGGCGTCGCGACCACCGGAGACGCGACATCGTTCCGCGTTTTTGCGGAATTAGACGCCAGTCAGACATTGCAAACGGGTATCGCGATCGCAAACACCACGTCGAGTTCCGCCAATCTCCAATTCGAACTGCTCGCATTGGACGGTCAATCGACGGGATTCACCGGTTCCTCCACGCTGGCCGCTAATGGGCATCTCTCTGTATTCCTGAATCAGATCCCTGGCCTCGAGAACCTGCCGGCAACTTTTCGCGGCGTGCTTCACATTTCCAGCGACAAGGCGATTTCCGCGATTGGGCTCCGGCTCCGTTATAACCAACGCGGCGAACTTGTGCTCGCGACGACTCCGGCGATAGCCGACGGTGCGTCGGACAACGCCGGCGAGTACGTCTTTCCTCAGGTCGTATCGGGCGGCGGATTCACAACGGAGTTTATCTTGATGAACTCGACGGCGGCGTCCCAAAGCACGGTGACCCTCAAGTCTCAAAACGGCTCGGATTTGCCTTTGTTCGCTCCGTGATTACGGCGTAATGATCACTTGGCCGCGGACCAGTTCGCGTTTGCCGTCCATCACGCTGACCTTCCAGAGGCCCGGCGTCAATTTGAAAGATTCATTGACGGTCTGTGCGAGGCTGAGGTCGAATTTGTCGTTGTCGGCGGCATGGCTGCTGTGGCCCAAGGCTCCGCGTATATAAACTGTAGATCTGGATGTCTGCTAAGGAGGGGTGGACCCGACATCAATAACATAACCGCGCAGCCACCTCATTGCGAGCGGCCGGAGGTGGTCCAGGCTTGAGCGCTGCAAAGATTTGAATGCAGTCCTGCCGTTTCGCGGCAGGCCCAGGCCATCACGCTAGATGCACATACGTGTAACGGAATCACTCCAGTCCGTGAAGCCCGCTTTACCGAGCGCTTTAACCTGGAATGCATAGATGGTACCCGGCGTCAGGTCGTTGAACGCGACCGCGCCCTTTGTGGAGGTCACGGTGACTTCGGTCCAGGTGCCGGTAACCTCGTTTGTCAGCGCCGCAATACGCAGAACGTAACCGTGCCTTCCGAACGGCAGAAATCTCAGCCAGCAGCTGGCGGCTCACACCTTGAGTGACGGAATCCACCACCGGCTGCGGCAGCGGCTCAGGCGAGGACTTCGCACGTGGCGAAGCCAGCATGAAGCCACTGGATGTGATGATGGCCGGATCGCCATTGGCAATCTTCAGCACCCAGGCGGAGAGCAGATCCAGATCCTGCTCGACCACCTGACGGTCCTTGTCCCGTTGCGCAATGTCTTTCTTGGAGCCATCGTTGGCGGCCGCGGACGACGTGGTCAGGTTGTCCAGATCCTGCTTCAGCGTTGTCAATGGAATGCTGGGTCCCGAACACGTCAACCTTGACGCCCATGTCCGTGAAAACCGAGTGACCGCGGGACAACAGGTCCGCGACCTTCGTTCTCGGGGACGGATGAGCAATGTTCAATTTTTGAATCTTCGACGTTTTAGACATGTGTTGTTCCTCTCTGTGAAAGTTGATTTGCGAGATCACGTCTCGCGGTCTCCTATAACGCAACCGATGTGCCAAATGGCACAGGTTCTGGCCGAACTATATTTATCAACGAGTTAGGTTCTTAACCGGGAAAGATCGCCACGGATACCCTGACATTCAGTTCAGCGTACCCTAAACTGAATGTCAGGATTCCTGCACGCCAGTTCAGGGTGGGCCGGGGATCGATGAGGAAGCCGGAGCCTGGGGATGCGAAACCCCGACCTTATATATATGCGTACGCGCCTGCTTACAAAACATCGCGCCTGCTTACAATTTCGGGCAGGAAACGCAGCTAAACCGCTATTGAGGCACATTAGTCGCGGATTATAGAACGCGCAAAAGCGCGGGCTTGCGCATGGGCGCAAAATATTGGGCGAGCCAATCCCCGGTAAACAGCCGGACGATCCACGTGTGGGGTTGGTTGGGTTCGCTGATCAGGTACAGATGCTTCGAATCGGGCGTCGCCTGAAAGGTCAACGTCGTGTCAATTCCTTCCTGTGGCGCGAGTTCTCGAGTAAACGGAGTCACGGATGGGTCGGGCAGCAGTGGAAAGCGCCGGCCATGGTCATCCACAAGAAAGACATTCATCTTGCCGTGAATTTTCCCGCCGCTGCCGGCGTCACTGAAGATGTGGACATCGACTTTGTAAACGGCATTCCCGGTCCCGGCCGAAGGCGTCACGCTGGTCACGCCGATGCACCAGATGTCGTAGCAAAAACTATCGCCACGGTTAACGACCGTCTGCGGCGTAAGCCTGATCGCTATAGCCTGCAGCAGCCAGAAGACAACGAGCACTCCGCCGGTCACCCTCAAGACCTTCGCGGCCAGATGAAATTTCGCAGCCAGCAGGAGCACAACCGACGCCGACAACGCGAGGGCCGTTCCAAGCATGATCAGGAGAATAGAGATCACACCGGCGAATGAGTCCGAGTGGACAATCATGGAACG
>DASXLG010000053.1 GCA_036496425.1 Terriglobia bacterium
GGCCAGCTCGACGACGAAATGAAACGCGAGGCATGGCTGACGCACCCTGCTTCCCTTGAGCTGGTCTTCAGCACGAATGCCGGAGAGCTCTGGAAAACAATTCTACAGCAGAAAGGATGGAAATATCGCCTGCTGTCGGAAACGCCCGAGGACTTGTCGTGGAATTGAACGCCGCCGCACGGCGTAACAAACGGTCAGCCTACCGGGATTCATCTGTTCCAGCGTCAAAACGGCCGACAGGGTGAGAAAATGCAGTCAAGGGGGAGTCGGGTCTAAAAAGTTCACCGATTGGTTGCACGGGAACGTGCTGACAGAGTTTTTTCCGGTCGCAAGCGGCAGGTTGAAGGGATCCGGGTCCCTGCCTGTGTTCAATTCCGGTTTCTCCGCCTCAGCTCTTCCAACTGGGGTTTGAGCTCTTTCTTGGTCTCGGGGTTCATGCGATCGATAAAGAGTATGCCCTGAAGGTGATCGGTTTCATGCTGGACCGCGCGGGCGAGCAGGCCGCCGCAGCGAAACTCAAGGCGCTGACCATTCTCACCGAGCGCGACGACATCCACCGATTCGGGCCGGGCGATGTCGGCATAAATTTCAGGGAAGCTCAAACATCCTTCCGGGCCCGCCACTGGTGGCGCCACAGGAACGATTTCCGGGTTCATCAACACGAGCGGCATGAACGCGTTGATGTCGGCCGGCTGTCCGTGGAATTGCAGAGTTGAAGGCCGGTCTTTGATTTCTCGCACGTCGATCACGGTCAGTTGCAGCGCGTGGCCCACCTGTTGGGCGGCCAGTCCGACTCCCGCGGCGGCGTACATGGTATCCAGCAAATCCTTTATCAACTGTTTGATTTGCGGCGTGACCTTCTCAACGCGGGCGCCCTTTTGTCGCAGGATCGGATGCCCGTATGTGACGACGGGAAGAATCATTGTTGGCGTTTTGATGCGAACAGTCGAAGTTCCTGCGGTGTGAGTCAAGTAGGGACGAGTTTCGAAAGGATCTTACTTTCCCGGCCATTTACGCAGAAGCCCGGTCAATTGGAGAATGGAGGGGCTCGTCGCCGTGCGAACGTAGTAGCCACTTGTGGTGACACCGGTCAGCACGCTCATCGCGTTGTCGAATCCAAGCAGTTTGCCCAGGCAAAAACCCGCGTTAAAATGGTCACCCGCGCCGGTCGTGATCTTCGGTTTTGAAATATAAGGTCCTTTGACGAGATCCACCGATTCATCGCTGACGGCCAGCGCATAAGAAACCGGGTGGATGACAATCGTACTGACGGGTAATCTGGCGCGCAGCTCGCGCGCGAGTGTGGAAAGGGACTCCGCGCTGTGCGCCTTGCGATGCAGTCCCAGCACGTCGGCGATTTCGTTGGCTTCCTTCTCGTTCAGGCCGAGAACGACATCGAAATGGTTCTCGAACCGTTTGATCATCTCCAGCGCGCGGGTGAGATCTTCTGCGGTGCGTTTCTCGGGGTCGCACAGGTCGAAGAACATGATGCGTCGTGGCGATTTCAGGCCGGGACAAAGTTCGTTCAGGAGAGCGTCCCAGATGTCGCTCATGTGGGGAAGCATCGTCCAGTTGACGAACGCGGCGAGGTCGGCATGTTCGAATTTCGCGGCGAATCTTTCGCGGCCGAACCGGGCGAGGATGTTGGACCAGGTGATTTCCTTGAGCGAGGAATGTTTCCCCAGCATGATTTTGCCGTCCTCGAACTCGAGGGCGTCGGTATGGCCGGGCTCCGCAATGGAATGGACTTCCGCCCGCTTGGCAAACTCATGAAAGACGGGGTGCAGGTGCGGATAGCCAAGGTTCCCAAGGTAAGTCACCTTGAGCCCGAAACTGGCCAGGGCATTGGCCATGATCGGACCGTTTCCGCCGAGTTTGGTGAGCTGGTTCACCAGTTCGAGGTTCGTACTTTTCCCGGAAGCCTCGGCGATCCGCTCCGCCAGGCGGGCAATCGACGGCACCCGTTCGTAGTTCTGCGCATCCACTCGCTTGTCCACCACGTGCAGGATTTCGTCAACGAAGCCGTCCAGACCCACGAACGCCGTCAATCGGCCGGCGCGGTCAACCGCGTCCGCCAGTCGTTGTGCGCACAATTCACGAAGTTCAAATGTGGTGGTCATGGAAAATCCGGTCCGGCCGCCAGCAGTGGAAGACAACCCGCTTTTCAATCCAGCTTCACATTCATGATTTCCAAAACACGGCCGAGGTCATCATCATTGTAAAAGTGAATCTGGAGCGCGCCCTTTCCCTGGCGGTAACGCAAGTCCACTTTCGTCCCGAATCGCTCCTGCAGGCGCCGTTCGAGATCGGCTATGTGGGAATCCTTGGTCAGTGGAAGCGAAGCCGGCCTGGTGCCGGCGGGTGGCGCGGTGGATCGGTTTTGCAGATGCGCGACCAGGGTTTCGGTCTGCCGAACGTTCAACGACTGTTTGATAACGCGGTCCGCCGCGAGTTTTTGTTCCTCGGCTCGAGTCAGCCCCAGAAT
>DASXLG010000054.1 GCA_036496425.1 Terriglobia bacterium
TTCGTGGCAGTTGCAGATCCCCAGTCGCAGAAGGTGCAGGAAAACGGACAGCCGCGATTGGTTTCAATGGGAGCCATCCATTCGCTATTCGGATTCGCCGCGAGCAGCGGATCAAAAACGCCGCTGGCATAAACAGGTGGAATAACTCCCAGATCCTCGATCCGGGGCCCTTTCGGATGATGGATGAAGCGGCCGTCCTTATTCAGAAAGCTGATTGATGGAATTTCACTCCAGTCATTCGATGGAAACGCTTCCAGCAGGCGGAGAAAGATGCGTTCTCCTTCACCATGTACCGCAACATTGACGAATGGGTTTTCACGCAGGAAATCCTCTGCCCGATCGGGCACCTGCGGTCCGCCGAACATGATGAAAACGTTGGGTTCCCGTTCTTTGAGAAGCCGGGCTATTTTCAGACTGTGACGGATGTTCCAGACATAAGTGCTGAAACCTGCGATATCCGCGCCCAGGAGTTCAGATACCGAGTCCTCGACCGACTGTCTTCGATGGAGAGGCAGCTTGAACTGATACCTGCCGGGGTCCGCCGCATGAGCCTGAGCGTAGACCTGGAGCAGGCCTGTCTGGTAAGGCAGCATTTCCCAGCCACGCGCCGATTCGGAACTTGTTTCCGACAGGTTGCCTTCGTTCAGACGTTCCAGATCGGGCCGCGCCCGGCCGAGGTTCATGGCGGTCGTGATGCAGATCAGGCTAACGGTTACCGGAAGACTCGCGGCCTCGTGCGTCAGTTTGTCCATGGGGGACCATCCTTTGTTCTGCGGTCAAGCTTCTGCTTCAGTGACTGGAAGGCTATGCTCAGTCACGGTTGAAGTCGTGTCAAGCGTATTCGTATATGCCAAAGGATAGAAATTGCATGAAAACCCAAAATGCCGGAATTTTTCCGTTGCGAGCCAGATGCCGCGGTCTCATAAGGTCGCCGTGCGGCCTATTTCCCGGGTGTCACCGGCGGGGGCGGCTGATTGAACTTCGCCGCGTCAATCGCTACATTGGTTTGCGCCGAAGTGAGCAGTACGTCGGAGCGGCCGTCCGTCCATGTCGTAATGACGTGGAACGGCAGCTTGACTCCAGTTCCGGCGGCATCCCGGTAATCACTGTAGTCGACCTGTATCGGCACGCGCCCGATGATCGTATCGGCATAGCCCACCTTCCGCACCAGCAGGCCGGACTGCATGTCGAAGTACAGCTTTATGGCAGAGCTTCCGCCGCTGGCGGTCCCCTGCACGACGACCACATCCTTATCGTCAATGCTGCTTGAACCTACCAGCGGTCTCGTTACGGCCTGTTTTATTCCCGCCGGAAAAGAGAGCACTGCGTCGAGCCGGAGGGCATCCAAGTCTCCGCCCGTATACCTGATCACGGGAAATGGTTTATCCATGGCCGGCGCCGCCATCCATCCGTTGATGCCGTCACAGGCCGTGGTCCGGTCTCCAGCGTCCGTATGGACAATCTGGGTGCGCTGATTTGGAGCCTTGACATAAATGTCCACCGGCGCTTTCGGTTCCGCATACCCCTGGTATGTGCCTTTGAAGACGATGCTGGTGATGGCGGCTGCCTTCTGCGCTCCTCCGACCGCCTGGAGATACTTGTCAAAGATCTGATCGGCGGAAGGCGCCCCGGGCGTTTGCCGGCGGATCTCGACTTCATTGGGATCGGGGTCGGGCGGCTCGCCGTACTGCTCCGCCAACCTCGGCGTGATCTTGGGGGCGCCCTGGAGATTGCGATGACATGTATAGCAGGTCACGACCCGCGCTCCCCCGAAATTCGTCCGATTGATCTCCTGAACCATCAGAATCATTTTGCGCGCAGTTTGCTTACGGGGAGTGTCCTGGGCATAGGTGCTCCAGTCGCCTTCCGCCTTCGTTTCGACATGGCAGTCAATACAGTTATAGTTCGTGGCTGCGGAAATGAACCCCATCGTGTTCATGAACTCATCGACAGGAATTCCTTTGAGCACGGTAACGTTCTTGAAGGCCTGTTCCGACATGAGCTGCCCTGCAGGGGCAGCTTGACCCGCGGCGGGTGTACTGCTCAGCAGCCGGAAAGCCATCGCCACCAGTGCCGCGAGTGCCAGAGCCCGCACCCCGACTTGTCTCATTTACTTCTTGCCCTCCCCGCCGATTCCGTCCAGGGGCCGTCCTTGCCAGAACTTCTGCTCAATCGAATAGACACAATATTCTTCCCGCATGTCCCCGTATGCCGTGCCGTCCGCCCTCTTCCCCCAGAGACCCTTCTGGACTTGCTGTGAGGAGTTCAACAGCTTCAACACCTTCTTGCCACTCCAGGGGCCCGTATATGCCTTCGGGTCGGTAAGCGTCATGCTGAATTCCAGATTGTCATGATCGATGCGCCGGTAGCGCTCCTCGATACGCATCTGGCCGCTGTGGATGGAACCGTAGGGATCGATCCAGCTTCGCTCATCGTAACCGGAAGATTCGACCACAAGGGTGTCTCCATCCCAGTGGGCGGTCGCATATCCGTACCAACGCGGCTTTGCTTCGGGCCCAGGCAGCTTGCGCCCGTCCGTCCAAAGGTCGCGCCATACGCGGTCGCGTTCGAAGAACTCCACGAATTCGTTATCGAGCTTCACGAACCGGTAGTTACTGTAGTCCAGGGTGCGGGGGTAGCCGGAAGGGTCGCATTGGAACAGCGGATCATTCCAATCTTTTTGATCCTCGTAGAAACCATAGGCCAGCGGCGTATTTCTGGCGGAGGCCCTGGTCTTACTCCACTTTTCCTTGCCCCAATCCGTCATGGGAGGGCGATTCATGCCTATGATGGGGTCGAATCCTCCCGGGTTTCTCCAGATGCCGGATATATCGTGCGGATCAAAGGGCAGATTCGATGGCGGCGGAGCCGTCTGCGCTTGCCTTTGCCCTCGCCCTCGCGGAGCATCCTGCGCAAAAAGGATCTGCATTGAAGCCAATACAGCCACGATAACGAACAATGCGGTGCGACGATACGTCATGTGGAGACTCCTTACTGCTCTTGCTCGGAATCGGGCCGCGCGCGGGTGTCTTTCGGCATCTGAACTTCGACTTTCGTGTAGCCTTCCTTTATTGGAAGCGTGTTGGCGTCGACGGCCTCTGCTCCCATGCCGCACCGGCCGTTACCGCCGAGCCTCTTGCCATCGGCAACAAAGACGAATTGAGGACAGGTCCCGAAAGTCCTGTCGCCCTTGGCCGGAACGAAGCTCACCAGGAGTTCCTCCCCAGCCTTGAATGTCTTCTTGGTCCAGCCATTCGCCAGCGCGTTCCCCGGACTTACGGTCTCGACGCCCCAGGTTTGCTCTTCACCCTTATCGTTTTTCAAGGTGAAGTAAATCTGGACGTGAGGATTGGCCCATATGTATTCCTTCACGACTGCCTTCGTTGTGATGCGGTGAGTGAAGTCGTACACACCGGCCGTTCCATGGTGCGCGAACAGCGGGATACCAATCGCCAGAAGGCTTAGCGTGACAAAAATGAAGGAAGCTGCAAGCTTACGCGTCATATACCATCTCCTTTTTTTAGCGTCGGGCCCACCGTCCAGTTCAGTGCGGTACATCGCTTCGCGGCCTCCTCACATCTGGCCGGTTCCCCCACGCCTTACTATCGAAGGCTATTTGTGGATCTCCCGCTTCGTCTCAGACCATGCACAGATGTCTTCGGGGAAATCGTTGAACGCCGAGCGTGTTGATTTTTCTACCAATTGAAAGATCTTCTTATCGCCTTTCCAAGTCCCGGTATAGGTCTTGGGGTCCGTGATGTTCAGAGTCATTTCCAGATGGTCGTGGTCCACGCGGCGGTAGCGTTCTTCCACGCTCATCTCGTCGCTGTGCGGGGAACCGTATTGATCAAGCCAGCTCCCCTCAGTGAAGTTGTTCGAGTTGACGACAAACGTATCCCCCTCCCAGCGGCCGACTGCATATCCGTACCAGCGGGAGTCCGCGTCATCGCCCGGAAGTTTTCGCCCATCCGTCCAAATGTCGCGCCACACACGATTGTTCTGGAAGAACTGAATCACTTCGTCACCGGCTTGGGCAAGCCTCATTCCCGCCGGCGTCGGGTTCCACATGATCCTGGGAAAACCCGTCGGATCACACCAGCGGACAGGATCATTCCAATCTTTCTCGTTCCTGGAAGCTCCATTGCTTAATGCTTTGGCATCTGCCGTCTTCGTCTTGCGAAACTGTTCCAAACCCCAGGGCGTCATCGGCGGCCGATTGTTGCTGGTTTCGTCCAGCGCGCCAGGTGGACGCCCGCTGTTGGTGATGTCCCAAAATCCAGACAGATCATGCACGTCAAAAGACTTGGTCGACGCCGCCGGGGCCTTGGCTTTTGGTGGTCCTGGCTTACTGTTCTGCGTCAAAGCGACTGACGAAGCGGCTAGCATTACTGTGATGGCAATCATCGCACCCGTCACGCGATCCAGCATTTTCAGGACTCCTTATCGTTCGCTTGTTTATCGAGCACAACGATACGCTTAACCGTACAATGTGTCCAGGCTCTACGAACATGAAAAACACCAAGAGCAACCAGAAGCAGTTATCCCCGGAACAACGAGAACAACTGCTCGGAATGATGAAAGCCCGCTTTGATAAGAACATGAACCGACACAAGCGTCTTGAATGGGCTAAAGTCCAGGCGAGACTGGAAGCTCATCCGGAAGAACTGTGGTCACTTCATGAAATGGAAAGGACCGGCGGCGAACCGGATGTTGTCGGTCAAGACAAAACAACGGGCGAATACGTCTTTTATGATTGTTCCGGGCAAACTCCTAGCGGCCGTACGAATGTCTGTTACGACCGTGAAGCGTTGGATTCGAGAAAAGAGCATAAGCCGAAAAACAACGCTATGGATATGGCCGCGGCTATGGGCATTGAGCTTCTAACGGAAGAGGAATATCGAGAGCTGCAGAAACTTGGAGAATTCGATACGAAGAGATCGAGCTGGGTGAAAACACCAGCGGAGGTCCGAGGACTCGGAGGCGCGCTCTTTTGTGATCGCCGATTCGGCCGCGTCTTTGTGTATCACAATGGCGCGGAGTCTTACTATGCCGGCAGGGGGTTCCGCGGCTCGCTAAGGGTTTGACGCCGTGAAAAATAAACTCCCCCCAGGAATGCGGTCACGAGAGCGCCCGGGGCGATCGCTTCAAGCCTTTCGTAAGGAAGTCTTCAAATTCCTGTGGGATGCGGTGTGGTCCATATGTATTAAGGATGCTCTCGACTTTTCCGGTATCGGCGGAACCGGGAACGTTTTTCACAGCGTATTCGAGCAGCGGAGGGAGCGGCTCATCTGCGGCTCGCGCCTTGGCAATAGAGAGCGCCAGTGCGGACGAGATTTCCATAGTGGTTGCAACGCATTCGAAAGGCTTGATGTCGAGACCCGCGAGCTCGCGAAGGACGGGAATGTTTTCTTCAATATAAAAAAGGTCCGTTCCAAAAATTTTGGTCAATGCCGAGCGCGGGACGAACGGGTACATGGTCAGGAAGACCGAAAGGCACTTCGGGCAGCGGCCGCACCAGGAATCCGATCGATTCCGGTTGCAGCTTTTGAAGAGATCGAACAGGGCAGGAAAGCCTGAAAAGACATTTCCGATCTGCAGCTCGTACAACGGCCTCACGAAACTGAAGTAGTGCCCCTGGCTCACCAGATACTTGGAGAGGTATTCGTCGAACAGGCGCTCGAAGCGAAAGCTCTTGGAATATTGATGATTGATGTCCCGGTCGCGATACCGGACATTGCCTTCATCCGAACTCCGCTCGTTTGAAACGATTACGGTCGAATATCCGTACAGGAGCTGGCAGGTTGCGCCCAGAAACGCGAGGTAAGCGGAAAACGGC
The DNA here is from genome assembly GCA_036496425.1 of Terriglobia bacterium. NCBI lineage: Bacteria > Pseudomonadati > Acidobacteriota > Terriglobia > Terriglobia bacterium. The sequence goes on from DASXLG010000054.1 coordinate 5,837, forward strand.
GTGTGGCCATTCAGGAAACCGCGCCGGTTCAATTCGAGCAGTTCCGGACATATGGCTCTGTGAATGATCACAGGATCGTTGGCCGTGACATGACGCGCGATATTTCGCGCTGCCGTGGACGGATTCAGCATCATGCAGGTAAACGGGCGGACGGAGTCCCGCAACAGAGCCCCTGCGAGCGCCGAATCACGGCCGCCCCCGATCGTCAACAGACTGCGCAGCGGAAGCGAAGCAGTAAAAGGCTTTGATGCGGCCGTTCCGGCCGCAGGAACGATCGTCACGAAATCCTTCGGCGTGAAATCGATATCGTTCTTATAGAAGAACTCACCCATTCCATTGATCAGGAGATCGTGCCACCAGCGAACCTGGTCGCCGCTGAGGCTGCCGGCACGGACTTCGATGGTTGGAGAGGCTGTTGCCTTCCAGTAACTGAAGGACTCGATCAGGCCGAGGTGAAAGACGGCGTTGTTCAGGAACTCGTCGGGAACGTGATGCCAGCCGTTGGGGACGGCGTCAAAATGGACCTCGGGCGTGAAGGAGATATCGGGAGGAATGGAGAAGCGGAATCGGGCTGTGACGCTGGATGAACCTTTTTCAATCTCGAAGCTGTCGTACCGGAAGACTGGATATTTGGTCATATAACGAAACCGCGGGCTGAAGGCGCTTGAACTCCCCGCCTGAGTCAGGCGGGGAGTGGGCTGCCATCCCACATCGCAACAAAGGGACGGGCGACGCCCGTCCCTTTGTTGCATCCGCGTTTATTCTGCGCCCTTTAGTACATTCCCGGGCCGCCACCGCCCATCGGCGGACCGGCGGGAGCTTTGTCGTCT
>DASXLG010000055.1 GCA_036496425.1 Terriglobia bacterium
GCTGGAACGGCGTGCCCCGCGTCAACGGCAGCGAGATATTTGTGAGATTGAGAGCACCCGAAGAGGTGAAAGTTTCGTCGTCATTGACTCCAGGCGCGCCGTTCACCGTGTAGTCATACTTGATGCCGTTGCCGCCGCTCGTGTAAACGATACCGTAGCCCGCGCGCAACGTCGTTTTGTCCTTGCCGAACCACGGAACCGACCAGCTCACGCCGATTGCCGGCCCGATATTGTTGTAATCGTCCTTATAGATCTGTTTGCCCGGATTCGGCGAGTTCTTGCCCACCAGCTGGATCGTGGTCTGCGAACCGTTCAGGCGTCCCGGCTGGAACAGGTCGGCGTAGCTCGTGCCCGTAATGCCGAACACTCCCGCGCCGTTCCCGCCGTTATTGGACGGCGTTCCGAACAGACCGCCGGCTTCCCACGGCACACCGTAGTAGTCCCAGCGCACGCCGAGATTCAGCGTCACCGCCCGGCTCACTTTCCAGTCGTCCTTGAAGAAGGCGCTCATTTCGTTCTGGTGGTTGTTGCGGATTTTCCCCGGCGGGAAGCCGTCGGACGTCATCTTCGGCATTTCGCTCCACTGCTGGAACTGCGGAGCGCTCGAGCTGTTCAAGAAGAAACTCTGGGCGACCGACGCCAGGGAGCCCGAGAGATTGAGCAGAAGGTTCTGCGCATTGGTCTGATCCGCGGCCGCCAGGCCCGTGATGGTGTTGAATCCCTGCACGGCGATTCCGCCTGCGCCGAAGGTCGCCAGAGGCATTGCCTGAGAACCCTGCTGGCTCTTGCTCGATCCGAAGCGGACTTCCACGCCGGTCTTGAAGGAGTGTTTGGCGCGCGTCCAGCTGATCGAGTCCGCATACTGATAGAGCGGTGTCGATTGAACGCGGCTGCCGACCGTGTAGGTGATGAGATTGTCGGCGAACGTGATCGGCCGCGGCAGATACGGAATACCGTTCACATGGGGGAGGCTGGCCACGACCGTCTGGCCGATGTCGGACCGGTCGTATGCGGCGTACCCTCTCTGGCTGCCGATCCGCAGCCCGAAGCGGAACTCATTCAGAATAGTCGGCGAGATCGTCGAGACGACCGACGACGTATACGATGCGGGATACCGCACTGTCGTTCCGGCAAAGCCGCCCGGCCAGGCTGGAAGCTGCGAATCGGCCCAGACGTGCTCGTGGCTGGCCGTGAAGAAGACTTTGTTCTTCGAATTGAAGTTGTGGTCGCCCCTGAAGTTCAACTGGTCCCGGTTCACCTCGACGGCGCCGGTAAACGGGCCCTCCGTTCCTCTTTGCCGCTGGATGAACTGATAGTTCGCCGTATTCAGGCCGTCTCCCGTCGTCCAGTTATTGGGCAGCGGCATTTTCGCGAGCAACGCCTGCATGTATCCCGACGTATCGAAGCCTGTCCGGTTTAGATCTCTGGTGAACACATTGACGGAAGCCAGGTCTCCCGTCGCGCCGGCCGGCTTCACCGGGTTTCCGAGAAGGTCGACTGTGGGATTCGCCGCGATTGCGTTGCTGCTCTGCACTCCCGGGAAATACCGGAAGGTGCCCTGCCGCGCCTGCGACGTCAGCACCGGAGAATTGATCAGTGCGCGCTGTTCGGTGCGTTGACCGTCGTACAGGAAGAAGAAAAATGTCTTGTTCTTGATGACGGGGCCGCCGATCCGGCCGCCGAATTGATTCCGGTTCGAATACGGTGTCTTGACGCCGTTAAAGTTATTGAACCAGCTGTTCGAGTCGAGCGCCGAGTTGTGGTTCGTGTAAAACAGGCTGCCGCGGAATTCGTTGGTACCGGATCGCGTGGACACCTGTACCTGGCCTGTACCCCGGCCGGTTTCCGCGTCGGCGGGTGAAACCAGAATCCGCATTTCTTCGACCAGATCCGGGCTCAATTGTGTCGCCGAATAAACGCCCGTTTCGTAGCGGCCGTCATTGACGGCGACACCATTGACCATCGTCTGGACGCCGCCGGTGCGGCTGCCGGCAAAGCTTGCCGTCTGATTGCCGGTGACCACGCCGGGCATAGTGGCCGTCAACGACAGGACGTCGCGGTTTGCCAGGGGCAGGTCTTTCACTTTGTATTCGGGAAGAACGGTACCTACCGTCGCCGACGATGCGATCAGCGATTCCGCGGCCACGCTCACATCCACGGCTGTCGAAATCGCGCCCACCTGCATGGTGAAGTTGAATCGGGCCTGCTCGGAGAAATCCAGCTTCAACGCTTTGGCCATTTGAGACTGAAATCCCGGAAGCTCCGCGGTAATCCGGTAGGTTCCCGGTTGAAGGCTGGCAAATTGATAAACACCGGCTTCATTCGTCACCGCCATGTTGACGATGCCGGTTCCCGCATTCGTCGCCGTGATCGAGACACCCGGGAGCAACGCCCCCGTCGTGTCGGACACAGACCCACCCAATGTTGCATTAGCCGTCTGCGCAAATGCGGCCGTACACGCAAAAAGACACAAGATCCCCCCAAGGACGAAGACTTTCATTTGTACCCCCGATTTGTTGCGGGGCACTATACTTCAATCTATTGACGTAAACAAGATTGTGGGAAGAAGGGATTAGCCACAAAAGGCACATAAGGGAGCCGTTGATCCCTTATGTGCCTTTTGTGGCTAATCTCTTTGCTGAAATACGGAAGGATTACTCCGAGCCGAGCAGGCGCGTACCGAGGTAGTCCTTCATTTTAATAAGGAAATCGCGGGCGATCAGCCTGGCTTCTTCAGGCTTGCCCTGCGTATACGCGGCGAGAATTCTGTCCTGATGCTCGACGCAGTCCCACGCGGTCTGAACGATCCCCGCCTTATTATAGGAACGCCGGATCAGGTAAAGGGCGTAAAGCGGGACCACCAGGCGCTCCAGCGCCTGATACAGATACCGGTTTTCCGCCAGGCTCCAGATTTTCCGCCTGAAATTCAAATGCTGCTCAAAAAAGGAGTCGAGATCCTCGGCCTTGCTCGCCGCCCGGGTCTTTTCGGCAAGGTCCTTTAACTCCTTGAAGTTGGGTGCCGTGGCGTTTTCCCCGGCAAGAAACACCGCGAGCGGTTCCAATTCGATCCGGATGTCGAAAATCTGCCGGGCATCGGCGAGAGTGAGTTTCGGGACCTGGGTTCCGGAGAACGGCGTCCTCTGGACAAACCCATGGTGCTCGAGCTCGATCAAGGCCTCGCGGATCAGCCCTTGCCCCACGCCAAATTGCTGCGCCAGCTTGCCTTCCACAATCTGTTCGCCGGCCTGAATGCGTCCCGAAATAATGGCGTCCTGCATCAGACTGACAATCCTTGTCTTTTTCGATACCGGTTCGATCTTATGAAACGTTTCGGCCATGCGTCCTTCTTGGATGTCATTATAGCCGCTAATCTTCGCGGACCGAACGCAATCACAGTATTGCGGCACAATGCCTTAGGCTTTTTTTATAGGTGATTGTCTGATCCAGCACCCTTGATCCAAACCCCGGTTCGTGATCGAATTGGGGGCTGCAATTTTGAGGTGATATCGATAATCAGGAAGGTCCGCAACAGTGAAGAAACTAATCTTAATGGCGGCGCTGATCGCGGCGCCGCAAAATTCCGGCAAGTACACGCTCGAACGTCCGGCGAATTACCGCGAGTGGGTTTTCGCCGGCAGTTCTCTGGGCTTGAGCTACGCGCCCGGCGCTTCGACCGCCACGCCGATGTATCACAACGTGTACATCAAGCCCGAAGCCTATCGCGAGTTTTCCAAAACCGGTAAATTCCCCGAGGGCACTGAGCTCGTCCTCGAGATGCTTTCGTCCGACACCAAAAAAGATCCCGCGCTTAACGGCTCCTTTGAAAGCGAGTTCATGGGTCTCGACGTCGCGCTGAAAGACAGCCGCCGGTTTCCCGGCGGCTGGGCTTATTTCGGTTTCTCCAACGGTGCCGGATCGAAGTACCTCGATAAAGCCGAACCCTTTCCCGCCAGCGCCGGCTGCGTCGATTGTCACAAGCAGCACGCCGCGACGGATAACGTCTTCACCCAGTTTTATCCGGTGCTGCGCGCGGTGAAACCGAAGTAAGGCGGCCCCCGCAACCGCGAATCGGGGTTAGAGCGCGGAGAAACCATTCCCCGCCTTTCCAAGGCGGGGTGGCTGCGCATCAATAAGGTGGTCCCGTTCTTTAGCGGCGCAGACGGGGCGGTTAGTAAATTCCAACAAAAATCAAGGAGCGCTTACGCGGTTCGTTTACTAACCACCTAGTACTGCTTCGCCCTATCGGGCTCGCGCTTCGCGCCCGTTCGCGCGGCTAAGGAGGCTTCCCGGCATTTTATTGAGCGCGCACCCACCCCTCCTTTAAAACGGAGGGGAATGTTGCTCGATTCGCATTCCGCGGCTACAGTAAACTCCCTCCATGCGCAGAATCCTTCTTACCCTCGCCCTCCTTCTCTCCGCCGTCCCCGCCCGGGCGCAAGTCGACACCATCCTCATCAACGGCAAGATCCTCACCGTTGACGCCACCTCCTCCACCAGGGAAGCCATCGCAATTCAGGACTCGAAGATCTCCGCCGTCGGCCGCACGGCCGACATCCGCAAACTTGCCGGCCCGAAGACCCGCGTCATCGACCTGCAAGGCCGCACCGTCATTCCCGGTCTGATCGACTCGCATCTGCACGGGATCCGCGCGGGCCTCAGCTTCAGCACCGAAGTGAACTGGATTGGAGCGCCGTCCCTCGATGAAGCTCTCACTCGCATCCGCCAGGCCGCCCGCACCATGAAACCCGGCGCGTGGCTCATCGTCGCCGGCGGCTGGAACGTCCAGCAGTTCAAGGAACAACGCCGCCCCACTCGGGCGGAAGTCGACGCCGCGGCCCCGGACAATCCCGTCTACATCCAGCTCGGCTACGGCTGGGCGCTGATGAACGCCGCCGGGTTCAGGAAACTCAACATCTCATCCGAGAGCGATCTTCCCGCGGGCGCCCGCTTCGAACGCGACGGGCAGGGGCAAACCACCGGCGCCGTCACGGGAGCGCAGAACGGCATCATCGCGCTGTTCGACCGCCTGCCGAAGCCCTCGCCCGAGGACGAAGTCGACGGCATGAAGAAATTCTTCACCGAACTGAACCGGCTCGGCATCACCGGCTTCGTTGATCCCGGCGGCAACAATCTTTTCCCAACCGACTACGACGCGCTATTCAAGGTCTGGCACGACCGCCAGATGACCGTCCGCGTCGCCTTCGCATTGAACGGCCAGACCGCAGGCAAGGAGTTCGACGAGTACCAGAGCCTGACCCGCATGCTTCCCATGGGTTTCGGTGACGAGTTTCTCAAGTTCAACGGCATCGGCGAGCGCATTACGTTCGGCATGTACAACAACGACAATCCCGGCGCGGCCGACAAGGCCGCGTTCCGGGAGATCGCGAAGTGGGCGGCCGGACACGGCATGTCGCTGACGATTCACTGGACGCGCGATGCCTCGGTAGATCATCTGCTGAGCCTGTTCGAAGACCTCAACAGGGAAGTGCCGATCACGAATCTGCGCTGGTCGATTGCGCATTTGAACGACGCCTCGGAGAAGACTCTGCAGCGGATGAAAGCGCTCGGCATGGGCTGGACCGTCCAGGACGCGATGTACTTCGATGGAGAAAATTTCCAGCGCCAGAACGGAGTGGAGGCTGCGCGGCGTGCTCCGCCGGTGAATACGGCGAAGCGGATCGGCGTGCCGGTCGGCGCCGGAACCGACGCGCATCGCGTGGCGTCCTACAATCCGTTCACCGCGCTGCAATGGTTCATCGACGGGAAGACGGTCGGGGGCGTCGCGCTCCGCGGGCCTGAAGAGACGCCAAGCAGGGCCGACGCCCTGAGGTTCTATACCTTCGGCAGCGCCTGGTTCTCGCGCGACGAGAAGACACGAGGCTCGCTCGAAGTTGGTAAGTTCGCCGACCTCGCGGTGCTGTCCAAGGATTACATGACGTTGCCCGCGGATGAGATCGGCAAGCTCGAATCCGTCCTGACGATGGTCGGCGGAAAGATTGTCTATTCCGCTCCGCCGTTCAAGTAAGCTGCCAAACTGTCCAATGTCCAATGTCCAACGTCCCATGTCGAATGTCCAATTTACCTGTCAAACGACCCAATGACCCAATGACCCAATGACCCTATGACCAGACGACCGATTGAATTGGCAATTTGGTCATTGGATCGTCTGGTCGTTTGACAAGTACATTAGACATTCGACATGGGAGATTGGACGTTTGAGATCTTCCCTCAACCCCTAAGACACCAGCGCGTTCGCCGCCAAGGCCGGCGCCCTGGCCGCGGGAGATCCCGCTGTCGCGAACGCGATCATCGGCGTCGCTTCGACCGTCGCCAAGCTGACGAACACCGTTCGCATCATCGTACGTGACGTTCTCGAGAAGAATCAGGCCAACCGCATGATGGCGACAGGCGATGTCGGCATCGCTATTTTCGAAAAGTGTCCGATCGTCGGCGCCTACTACATCGCCGTGGTGCCTCACAGCGCCCTCCTGAACATTCTTGCCGAACACTACGGCGATCCCGGCTGGATGGACGACGCCGAACGCCTGATCACCCGCCATATCAACCCGCTCCGCGAACACGCCGCCGGACTGGTGCGCGATCACCGCTTCGTGATCAAGGATCTGATGAACTTCCCCGGACTCGTCAAAGCCAACGCGGAAAAAATCGCCGAAATGAAAAAGCGCGCCGAGGCGCACTCCCGCACCGGCATCGAAGGCGGCGAAACCGGCCTGACCCGCCATGACGCATCCCGCAATCTGCTCGCCGATACGAGGGATGAGTAAGGAGCGCGCTACGCGCGGGCATGGAAGGTGGCTGCGCGGTCCCATTCCCCGCCTTTCCAAGGCGGGGTGGCGCGGAGCGCCGGAGCGGTTAGTAAATTCCATCAAACTCCCCCGCCTGACTCAGGCGGGGGAGTGTCCAGCCGCGTTCCCGCCCGGAATGCTTTGTGTGCTTGCTTTATATAAATAGTGTATTATTATACTAATACACTATGGGAAGCAGGTTTCGGTTTCATGTCTACCCCTCCGGCGGGGCTCCGATCTATCAGCAGCTCATGACTCAGGTGAAGTTTCAGATCGCTTCGGGCAATCTCAAGCCCGGCGATCTGCTGCCGTCGGTCCGGGATACGGCCGAAGAACTCCAGATCAACCCGATGACGGTGTCGAAGGCTTATTCGCTTCTGGAGCGCGAGGGCGTACTCGTGCGGGACAGGGGATACGGTATGCGTGTCCTCCCGGGCGCGGTGAAGGGCGGAATCCGCGAGCGGCGCGAGGAACTGAAAGGCCTTCTCAAAGACGTCATCGTCAAAGCGCATCAGCTCGGTCTGGATGCGGACGAAGTCCTGAATCTGCTGAAGCCCATGCTCGGGGAGCTGGAGGTGAAATGATGGAATCGATGATGAAGCTCAAAGCTGTCTCGAAGTCCTTCGACGGTCGGAACGTGCTGAACCATATCGATCTGGAAATACCGCGCGGCCGCGTCGTCGGGTTGCTGGGGAAAAACGGAGCGGGGAAGACCACGCTGCTCAAATGCGCGCTCGGACTGCTGAAAACCAATACGGGCACAGCGAAACTGTTCGGCGAGGACGTCTGGAATCTCAGCGGCCCAACGAAGGCTCGGATCGGCTATGTTCCGCAGAAAGCCGAGCTCTATCCGTGGATGAAAGTCAGACAGATGATGAATTACATCGCGGCTTTCTATCCCACATGGAACACGCCCCTCTCGACGTCGCTTTTGTCCCGATGGGAACTCGACCCGGACGACAACATCGGCACATTGTCCGAAGGGCAGCGGCAAAAGCTCAGCCTTCTCCTCGCTATGGGCTACGAACCCGATCTGCTCATTCTCGATGAGCCCGCCGCCAGCCTCGATCCGCAGGCGCGCCGGACATTTCTCTCGACGGTCATCGATATCGCGACGAAGGGCAGCAGGACCATCGTCTTTTCCACACACATCACGTCGGATCTGGAGCGCGTGGCCAGCGACATCGTCCTGCTGAAAGGCGGGACCGTGAATTACTCCGGAAGCATGGACGACCTCAAAGATTCCGTGAAATCTCTGCGGCTGACGGGGCGCGGGCGGTTGCCGGAGACTTTCGATGTGCCCGGCGTTCTCAGCGTCCGTACCGAAGACAGAGACGCGCTGCTGACGGTCCGTGGTGTGGACGACCACCTGATTCATCAACTGGAAAAGACATACTCGGCGACCGTCGAGGTCCGCGACCTGAATCTGGAAGACATCTTCGTGGAGGTTCACCGTGATTGATCAGGTTCGCGCCGCGTTGGATACCTATCGCACGCGTTCAGCCTTCCAGCTATATGCATTGGCCCTGATGCCGATCGTGGTGATCAGTTATGTAGGGCTATACACGGCGCTCGGGAATCACCCCGCCTCATACCTGACTCTTATCGCTCCCGCAGTCGCCATATTCTTCGCTCTTCTGGGTGAGCACATGAAGATTCAGTTCACGTCGTTGCGCTCAAAGCTCATTCCAGGCTATGCACTGCCGCATGTGCTCGCGGCGTTGGTAACTTCGACAGCCGTTCTGCTGCTGATCCCGTTGTCCGTGGCTTTGTTTCTTCTGGTTTCGCCAAATGTGTCTATTGCTACGCTGGCCGCTGTGTGGACGCTCTCACTGATTACATTTTCAGCCGGGTACTTCTTTGTGCCTCAAGTCGTGTACCTGCTTTTGATGCTGACCATGCTGAACGGGGCATTCGTTAAATGGGCTGAAGGAATGAATCGTTCGACTGCAGCGATTGTCCTGGCTGCCGATCTGGTGCTCACCGCAGCACTGCTCAAGCGCCTGCTCTCTACGACCGAGGAGTCATTCGAGTATCGCGGAAAAGACACTCCGGAAAAGTTTCAGCTATTCAGATGGACCACGTTTTCTAAACGGCTCGACCGCCCGCGTGCGCTGCGCGGCGATGTGATGTCTCATGTAAGGCACTTTGCGGCGGGTATGCGGACGTCTCAGGAATCTTTATTAATATCGGCAGCCGTATACGCGGTCATATTCTGGGCCCTCAACCTGTTCACTCGGCCGTCGTCTTTAATAATCCCCGATGCGATCACGCTGACGCCACTTGCTGCGCTGATGGTGTTTATCCAAATGGATCGCGGGGCGGCGAACCTTCCATTGATCTTCCTGCTTCCGCTCCGGCGTGAACAGATTGTATCGAGATATGGACTGGCCTTGCTGCTCGTCCTTCTGGAGGGCTGGCTGGCGTTTGCGGTTGCTCTGATACTCGTAAACTGGATGCCGGTTCCAGGAAAGATCCTCGGATTTCCTTCTCTGCGGCCGTTTGTCATATCGCTTGCGGCTCAGGTGCCGATCTTCGGCCTGCTGAGCCTGGCCGTTGGCCGCTCCAGGATTTATGTGGTCGCACTGCTGTCGTTGTCGATGTTCTTTGTAGCGCTGGCTTCCGCCGGCATCGGGTGGTTCATGATCTCCATCCTGGTCAGCGGCCCGCCCCTGATCGGGTTCTCATACCGCCACTGGTGCCGGG
>DASXLG010000056.1 GCA_036496425.1 Terriglobia bacterium
TTTTCTTTCCCAAAACGAGATCTATTCTCCGAAAACGAAAAAGGAATTCCTATCTCCAGATTCTTTCTCCTATTTCCAGATTTTCTTTCCCAAAACGGGGATTTATTCTCCGAAAATGAAAAAGGAGTTCCTATCTCCAGATTCTTTCTCCTATTTCCAGATTTTCTTTCCCAAATCGAGATTTATCCTCCGAAAACGAAAAAGGAATTCCTATCTCCAGATTCTTTCTCCCTATCTCCAGATTTTCTTTCCCAAATCGAGATTCATTCTCCGAAAACGAAAAAGGAATGCCTATCTCCAGATTCTTTCTCCTATTTCCAGATTCTCTTTCCCAAATCGAGATTCATTCCCCGAAAACGAAAAAGGAGTTCCTTTGCGGAACCCGCCCGCGGGTTCGATCTAAGGACCGCGGGCGGGCTGAATTTTCAATCCGTTACGCGGCTTCCTGGCCGGATTTGCCGGTAGTAGTAGTGGTGGTGGGGCCTTCGCCCTTGATTTCGATCTTTCGCCGGTTCTTGGATTGTGCAGGAGCATCGACCGTCACTTCGAGAACACCGTTCTTGAAGTTTGCGGTCGCATTTTCACTTTTGACGCCTTCCGGCAGCGGGATTTCCCGATGGAACTGTCCGTAGCTGCGTTCCGAGCGATAGATGCCGTGTTCGTCTTCTTCGTGTTCGTATTTCCGCTCGCCGTCGATGACGACGGCGTCGTCTGTAATTTCCACTTTGACGTCGTCCTTAGTCATTCCCGGCATATCTGCACGAAGAACGAGCTTACCCTCGCGTTCAAAAATATCGACCTGCGGCGAGAACGTCTCGAGTCGCATCGAGGGCGTAAACTTTCCCCAGGCGGGAAAGCCGAAGCCTTCGACCATCCGATCCATCTCATCCGCAAAACGCCTCATCATGCTGAACGGGCCGAGTGCCGGCCACGGCTGCTGACGAACGGTCTGCCCTCCCTGGCGCTTTTCCACAGACTGGGATCCTTCCTGATCTTTCGAACGTTCACGAGCCATTACATTACCTCCTTTATTTTATTGTAGCGCTCCGGATCAGGAGTGAAACGCATCTCGAAGAAGACGGAATTCGGGCTTTCGACCGGGAATCGCTGTTACCGCCAAAATATCGAATCTGCAGGGTTTATCGTGGAGGCGATAGCGGCTGATGTAAGCATTCGCGGCGCGGATCACGCGCTGTTGCTTCTGTACCCCGACGGAGTCTTCGGGAGGGTCTTCGTTCTTCCGGGCCTTTACCTCGATAAATGCGAGGATGTTGCCCTCCCAGGCAATAACGTCCACTTCGCCGGCTTTTGTGCGGTAGGGAGAGGTCACGATCCGGTAGCCGAGCGAACGGAGGTGATCGATCGCGAGAATTTCGGAGCGGCGGCCGAATGTCAGTAGACGGTGCAGGAGGAGTGGAAAAGGCATAAAACCTAAGAAGAAACCACAAGAAGCACAAAAGGCACATGCGCTTCTTGTGCCTTTTGTGGTTTCTTCCCCTACGTGGGGAGAGCGCTCTCGATTATCTCGACCGCGGCGCCGGCTTGTTCTTCGTCGATGAGGAGTGGGGGCGAAAGACGGAGCGTCGACGGCCCGGCGCCGAGGATCAGAAGACCGCGGCGGAAGCATTCCTGAATGACATTGTCGCGGATTTCCGGATTTATCATCTGGACACCGATCATGAGACCGCGGCCGCGAACGTCCAGGATCACGGAGTGTCTGGCCTTCAGCTTCTCGAGCCTGGCCTGCAGAAATTGTCCGGTTTTCGCCGCATTCGCGACATATTGGGTCTGAAGCAAGCGGACGGTTTCCAGCGCAGCGGCCAGGCATACCGGATTTCCGCCGAATGTCGAAGCGTGAGCTCCGGGCTCCCACGTCATGATGTCCGAATGCGCGATCGTGACGCCGAGCGGCATTCCCGACGCGATGCCCTTGGCGATCGCGACGATATCCGGATGAAAGTCGAAATGCTCATAGGCGAACATCTTTCCCGTGCGGCCCATGCCCGACTGCACTTCGTCGCAGATCAGCAGAATGCCGTGCTTCCGCGCAATTTCCTCGAGGCGCGGCAGAAACTCGGGGGGCGGAACAATGTATCCCCCTTCGCCCTGAATCGACTCCACCACGATGGCGGCCACCTCGCCGGGATTCACGGTCGTCTTGAAGAGGACGTTTTCGATGTAGTCCGCGTTTCCATACGGAGCGTGGGTCACGCCCGGAACCAGCGGACCGAATCGCCGGCGCTGCACGGGCTTGGATGAGGTCAGCGAGAGCGAACCCATCGTGCGGCCGTGAAACGATGACTGGAACGCGATGAATTGCCAGCGTCCGGTAGCATAGCGCGCGAGCTTCATGGCGGCTTCGATCGCTTCGGTTCCCGAATTTCCAAAGAAGCAGCGCCAGGCTTTGCCGTCCGGCATCAGCGATTCGAGTTTCTCCGCCAGCTGCGGCATCTGCTCGTAATAGAAGTCGGTGCCGGACATGTGGATGAGTTCGGCGGCCTGCTTTTGAATCGCGCGGACGACGTCGGGATGGCAATGGCCGGTGGAACAGACGGCGATGCCGGCGCTGAAATCGAGAAACCGGTTGCCGTCGACGTCCGTGACGATCGCGCCCGAACCGCTCTTCGCGACCAACGGGTAGGAACGCGTGTACGACGGAGAGATATATTGCCGGTCGTGCTCAATAATGGCACGTGCTTTGGGGCCCGGCAATTCGGTAATGATTCTCGGAAGTTTATCGCTGATTACTTGCGTCTCCATCTGGTGCCTTCCCGCGTATCTTCAATCAATACGTCGCGATCGAGCAGTTCCTGACGGATCTTGTCGGACAGGGCAAAGTCCCGATTCCGCCGGGCCTCGTTGCGCTGCCGGACAAGTTCCTCGATAGCTCGAACCTCTCCGGCGTCTTCTTCCTGCACGAGATGTTCCATTGGCGGGACTATCGCCAGCCGTTCATCGACAATTTTCAACCAATCCTGGATCTCTGCCCGGTTGTCCTCCTGCAATTCGCCGGCTGCCAGAGCGACGTTGCATTCGCCGATCAGGATAAACAGGGCGCCCAGTGCACCCGACGTGTTCAGATCGTCATCGAGGGCGGCTTCGAAAGCCTCGCGCGCCGCAGCGGCCGCGGCCGCGATTTTGTCGTTCCGGCCGGGCTTCAGAGCGGCGCTGCCCAGGCGGAAGACAAACTCCTTGATCCGGTCCAAGGCCGCCTTCGCTTCTTTTAGACCGTCGAAAGTGAAATTCAGCTGTTTGCGGTAGCGGACGGAAACCAGCAGATACCGGATCGAAAGCGGATCGTAGCCCTTTTCCATCAGGTCCCGCAGCGTAAAGAAGTTGCCTTTCGACTTCGCCATCTTCTCGCCGTCCACCAAGAGGTGCTCGCCGTGAACCCAGAAACGCACGAACGGGTGACCCGAAACGGCCTCGCTCTGGGCGATTTCGTTTTCATGATGCGGGAAGATCAGATCCACCGCGCCGCAATGAATATCGAGCGTGTTGCCCAGATATTTCATCGCCATCGCCGAACATTCCAGATGCCAGCCCGGCCGGCCCTCGCCGAACGGCGTCTGCCAGCGCGGCTCCTTGGGATCCTTCGGAGCTTTCCAGAGAACGAAATCGCGCGGCTGTTCTTTTTCGTATTCGTCGGCGTCGATGCGGGCGCCGGCCTTCAGTTCCCTTTTATCCAGGCGCGACAGGCGGCCGTAATCGGCGAAGCGCGAGATGCGATAGTAAATCGAGTCGCCTTCCCGATACGCGAAGCCGCTCTGGAGCAGTCGATCCACGATCTCGATCATCTCGGGAATGTGTTCGGTTGCCGCAGCGACGACTTCCGGCCGCTGGATGCGAAGCTTCGCGCAATCCTCGAAAAAGGCCTCGGTAAACGGGGCGGTGTACGTCTTGATGTCCTTGCCGGTTTCGATCGACCGGTTGATGATCTTGTCGTCGATGTCCGTGATGTTCATCACGTGCTTTATCTTCCATTTACTTGAAAGATGCCGCCTCAGAACGTCTTCAAATACATATGTCCTCAGGTTCCCTATATGGACAAAGTTGTACACCGTTGGACCACAGGCATACATGTGCACGGTCGAATTGTCCTGAGGATTAAAGGTCTCTGGCGTGCCGGTAAGAGTGTTTGTCAGTTTTAACATCTACTTGTGCTGAAGAGCCGTCTAAAGCTCGTAAATGGGCATGATAACATGGGCATCATGAAGCCCACCTTGGTCCTGATCTTGCTCTCCATTCTGTTGTTGACCACCGGGATACTGGTTGCACGCCAACAGGACCAGGACACCCTTAAAGTCGAGGTCCAGCTGGTCAACGTCCAGGTTTCAGTCACAGACCGGCACGGGCGCTTTGTGCCCGACCTGAAGAAAGAGGACTTTCTCATCGAGGAAGACGGACGCCGGCAGGAGTTGCGGAATTTTGCCCGCGAAAACGAGCTGCCGCTGACGCTGGCGATGCTGATCGATACGAGCCCCAGTGTTCAGCCGGTGTTCGCCGAAGAAAAAAGAACGGCGGACTCTTTTCTCCAGTCGATCCTGCGAGCCAAGGATCTCGCTCTCGTGATGGGTTTCAGTCGTGAAGTGACGCTGGTCGAGGACTACACGGATAACGCGGGAGACCTGATACGCGCCATCGATGGATTGGAGACCGGCGGCGGCACCTCGATCTACGACGCGGTTTACCTGGCGTGTAAAGAAAAGCTGGCTGAAGAAGCCGGCCGGAAGGCGGCCATCATCATCAGTGACGGAGAGGACACAACGAGCAAAGTGCGGATTACCGAAGCTCTCAGCGCGGCGCAACGCAGCGACGCCGTGATCTACGGAATATACAACGCGGCTTCCGGTTCATTCTTCTCCGGGCCGACCGGGAGGCGTCCGGGCGGCGTCGTGTTCGGCGGCGGTGGCGACATCGGAACGCTGAAAAAATTCTCCGAAGAGACGGGCGGCACCACGTTCTCTCTCAACCGCGAAAACAGTTTCCAGAAAATTTTCGATCAAATCGCAGAGGAACTCCGAAGCCAGTACAGCCTGGGTTACGTTTCGACGAACACCGCGAAAGACGGAAAATACCGCCAGATCAAAGTTATCGCGCGGGGCTCCGGATATACGGTCAAAGCGAGAAAGGGCTACTATGCGGCGAAAAGCACGGATCTCCATTAAGCTTGGTTTCCTCGCAGTGCTGCTGTTTGCTGTCGCAGCGATTGCTCAAGACGATTCCCAGTTCAGAATTCGCGCGAAGATCGACCTGGTCGTCGTGCCTGTCACGGTGAAGGCGCCGGGCGACAGGCTCCTGGGCAGCCTGAGACAGAAAGACTTCATCATTTACGAAGACGGCAGGCGGCAGACCATCTCGAACTTCACGAACGATCCCGTACCGTTGTCGGCGGCGGTGATCGTCGATACAGGACTCAGCGCCGACTCCCTCACGAAAGTGCAGCAATCATTCGGCGCCATGTCCGGCGCTTTCGCGAACCAGGACGAAGTTGCGGTCTACCACTACGACAAATACGTCACCAAGGATCTGGACTTCACCGATAACCAGGACACGGTCGAAACCGCGATGAAAAAGCTGCGCGAACTGAAACCGGATGAGAACGCCGGAACAGCTCCGAGCTGGCGCGGTCCGTTTTCAAATCCGGGACCCATCATCAACGGCGCCCCTGTTCTCCCGCCGTCACTGGCGGGGCCCGCGGTGAATTCGCCCGTCAAGGTCGACAAGGTCCTGCACGATGCCGTCTTCACCGCCGCCGCCGATCTCGGTAAACGCGCGCGCAGCCGGCGGAAGATGATCCTGCTCGTATCCGACGGCATCGCAGCCGGCGACAGCCATTCCTACGAGGACGCCAAAAACATACTGCTCGAGCGCGGCATTCAGGTGTATGCCGTCGCGCTGGATCAACCGTTTCCCTACAGCAAACTTTCGGTTCTGGAGGATTACGCCAAGGTGACCGGCGGTGACACTTACTTTGTGAAGTCGACGCAACACCTGGAACGGTCGTATATGGACGCGACCTCCGAGGCCCGCAACCAGTACGTCATCGGATACATCTCCAATAACGGCGTCCACGGGCCGGGACCGGTATTCCGGGAAATCAAGGTTCAGGTCGCCGAAGCAAAAGTCAAGACCCTTTATCGAAAAGGTTACTACGCATTTCCCTAAAAGAAACCTCGATTGGAGATTCGAGATTCGAGGTTCGAGATTGGAGATGGGATTTTACAATTTCCAATTTCGACCTGCCAATTTCGAATCTCCAATAAGATTCCTCTCGCCTTTCCGGTTAACCCCCTTTTTTTCCTTAAATTTATCCTTGACAGGGAAAAGTTTCGCCACAATACTAGGGCCTATAGTTAGTTGCGGCCTCAATAGGTTGTGAGGCCAAAACAAAATTCAATTAGGAGAAAAAGGTTATGAAGAAAGCTCCAGCAAAGAAAAAGAAAGCCACAAAGAAGAAGTAACTGAAAGAAAACTAGGCGCGAAGACCGAGATTTAAAATAGGGCCGCAGAAATGCGGCCCTTATTTTTTGCCCGGATTTCGGCTAGAATCCCCCCTGCAGACGCGGGTGCGGGCCGCAAAACCACATGGAAGCTTACATCTCATCGAACGCCTTCTGGGCGCTGCTGATCTCTGCGATCGAAGTGTACAAGAAGGAATGTTTTGGCCTGCTGATCGGTTACCGGGACAGCGGCAACATCTACATCGTTGAGCACGCGGTTTCCTATCAGACCGCGCATCGCCGTCACACCAGCGTCGAGAAGAATGGACGCGCGTCGCGGCGCATGGAGAAGTTTCTGGCGAATCTGCCGCATGTTTCTCTGATCGGCGATTTTCATTCGCATACGGGATGGGGTGATCTGAAGGGCGTCGGCAATCTGAGCACGCAGGACGTGGTCGACATGGTTCCCCACACGCTCTATCTCATCATCGTCGCCAACGACAAGCGGCGCACGAGCGCGTGGCAGTACAACGGCGACGGAACGCTTTCCGGAACGGTGGACGATTATCACTTCCGCATCGGCGGCTACTACCTCGACGATTATTCGAAGCCGAAGCGCGCCAACATTTTCTGTCCGTACGCGATCGGGTTCAATACGAAGGACAGTCAGAACAAGATTCTTTTAAGGAGTGCCAGCGCAGGCCGGTGGTCAAGATCGAAGCCTTAACGAAGTCGTTCGGCACCCATACTCTTTTCAAAGATCTCTATCTGGAATTTCCGCGCGGGCAATTGAGCGTCGTCATGGGCGCGTCCGGCTGCGGGAAATCCACGCTTCTGCGCTGCATCAACTTCCTCGAGATGTTCGACAGCGGAGCGGTTTCGATTGGAGATTTGAGCGTTCGCTGGAATGATGGCGAGTCGGCGAATCTGCCGGCGGAAAAGCGCTCGATCCTGCATAAGATGCGGCTGAAGACCGGCATGGTATTTCAGAGCTTCAACCTGTTCCCTCACCTGACCGTGCTGGAGAATGTCACGCTCGCGCCGCTGCAGGTGAAGAAAATGGGCGCGGCTGCGGCTGCGTCGCTGGGAACGCAGATCCTGGAGCGCGTGGGACTGGGACAGAAGATCGATGCCTATCCGGCGAAACTGTCCGGCGGCCAGCAGCAGAGAGTGGCGATTGCGAGGAGCCTGGCGATGCAGCCGGAAGTGATGCTGTACGACGAACCCACGTCGCAGCTGGATCCGCAACTGGTGGATGAAGTGTTCAATGTCATGCGGGAACTGGACCGGGACGGGATGACGCAGATCGTCGTGACGCACCACGAGCCGTTTGCGAAAGAGGTTGCGAGCAAAGTGCTGCGGTTTGACGGGAATACGTTTCAGTGGTGCGGATGAGGGGCGGGCGTGGAGTAGTGAACGGCTGGAGTGCGGTGGGACGTGCTGACGTGAGCGACATTCCCCGCCTTTCCAAGGCGGGGTGGCGCGTAGCGCCGGGGCGGTTATCAACGAACCGCGAAGCGCACCTTAGATTTGTTGATGGAAGTTACCAACCGCCCCGTCTGCGCCGCTCAGGAACGGGACCGTTTTATTGATGGCGCATCCACCCCGCCTTGGAAAGGCGGGGAATCGCCCCGTCTCTATCGCGCGCAGCGCGCTCCTTTTGAACTCCCCGCACTAATACTTCGTCCTCAGCTTGTTCTTCTCTCCGTGCCGTTCGATCGCGAGCGTGATGAGCCTGTCCAACAACTCCGAATACGGCACCCCCGACGCTTCCCACAACTTCGGATACATGCTGATGGACGTGAACCCGGGCATGGTGTTGATCTCGTTCACAAAGAACTTCCCCGTCCCGCGTTCCAGGAAAAGATCCACTCGCCCCAGGCCTGAGCCTTCCAGCGTCTTGAATGTCGCGATCGCGAGACGCTTCGCTTCTTCCGCCTGCTCCGGCGAAAGCGGAGCCGGAATCAACAAGCGCGAATCCTCACTCGCATACTTCGCTGCGTAGTCGTAGAACTCCCGTGACGGAATAATCTCTCCCGGCACTGAAGCGATAGGCGCGTCGTTCCCGAGCACCGCCAGCTCGATCTCCCTCGCGTCGATACCCTGCTCGATCACAATTTTCCGGTCGAATTCCGCCGCCGTCTCGAGCGCGCCTCGGAGTTCATCCGGCCCGTGCGCTTTGGTAATTCCGACTGAAGATCCCAGGTTCGCCGGCTTCACGAAGACCGGATACGGAAGACTGTGCGAGCGCGCCTGAATGAACGCCTCGATGCCCGCGCTCTTGATCGTCCAGAAATCTCCCACCGGCAAACCCGCATCCCGCAGGAGGCGCTTCATCACGTCTTTGTCCATGCCGACGGCGGAGCCCAACACACCGGCGCCGACATAAGGAATGTTGGAGAGATCGAAGAGACCTTGTATGGTTCCATCCTCGCCGTAGGTTCCATGAAGGACCGGAAAGATCACATCGAGCCTGCCGCGGGCATTCGGCTCTGCACTGAGCGCCGCCGGCTCGCCTTTGGTCAGCGTGGTTTCGATGGCTTCCTTCGGGGGCAACAATCCAAGAGCGGTCCGCGGGCTGAGCCACTTGCCTTCGTGGGTGATGCCGATCGGCACGACGTCGTATCTATTCGGATCCAGCGAGCGCAACACGGACTCCGCCGAACGCAGTGAGATTTCATGCTCTCCCGAGCGGCCGCCAAAAACGACACCGACTCGAATTTTACTCAACGTTGTATGGACTCCTTTTCGCATCATTCCCGCCTGATAGCTGCGGACACTCGAATCAGGAGGACAGACTCCCCTCCTGCTATAGGAGGGGAGCTCTCGGCCCGAAAAACATTTTTCCGCATCCTCTCAGGCGGGGAGTTATTGCGCAAGCACTTCGCTCACGACCCTCACCGCCGTCTCCACATCCTGACGATTCACATCCAGATGCGTGACCATCCGCACCCTGTCGTTGTCCACCGGAACCGCCAATACGCCACGCTCGACAATCGCCAGCAGAAAATCTCCCGACAACCGGCCCGACTTTTTCAAATCGAAAATCACGATGTTGGTCTGGACTTTCGCGGGATCCAATCCGATTCCCGGAATCTCCGCCAGATGGCGCGCCAGAAACTGCGCGTTATCGTGATCGTCCTGCAGCCGTTTCGGCCCCTTCTCCAGCGCGAGCAGTCCCGCGGCGGCGAGGATACCGGCCTGGCGCATTCCTCCGCCGAGCATCTTGCGGATACTCCGGCAGCGTTCGACGAACTCCCGGCTGCCCACGATCATTGAGCCCACGGGCGCGCCCAGCCCCTTGCTCAGGCAGAACTGAATCGAATCGAACTTCTTCGTCATCCCGGCGACGTCTTCACCGAGATACGCCGCGGCGTTGAACACGCGCGCGCCGTCCAGATGAACCGGGATCCCGGCATCGTGGGCCTTGTCGCAAATCTCGTTCACCAGACTGGTGCGGTAAACGGTTCCGCCCGCCATATTGTGCGTGTTCTCGAGCGAGATCAGCGCCGTCTGCGGCCGGTAGTAAATCTTCGGGCGGATCGCCGTTGCGACGGCATCCCAGTCGAGAATGCCGTCCTGTCCCCGAACCACTCGCGGCAAGACGCCGGCGATGGCCGACATGGATGCCATCTCATAGTTATAGATGTGTCCCGCTTCCTCGCAGATGACCTCCTGGCCCGGGCGCGTATGCGCGACGATGCAGGTCAGATTGCCCATGGTGCCGGAGGGCACGAACAGCGCGGCTTCGCGTTTGAAAACTTCGGCGGCGCGCTCCTGGAGGCGATTAATCGTGGGGTCTTCGATAAAAACATCGTCGCCGACTTCGGCCTCCGCCATTGCGCGGCGCATCTCCGGCGACGGGCGGGTTACGGTGTCGCTGCGGAGGTCGATAACAGATTGGGCCATAACAATTCCTCAGTCACGCCGGTGGCCAGCAGCCATCCGGCCGGGGTCAGCTTTAGAAACTTACCATCAAACTGGACCCAGCCGGCATCTTCGAGATCGCAAACCCGGTCGAACCATTGTTTCGGGAAGTGGATTTCAAGCTCTTCGGCAACCTCCCAGATATCAAACCCGCAGGTCCGCCGCAATCCGATCATAAAGGCTTCCTCAATGCGTACTTCGCGCGTCAGATCCTCTCCGCCTGAAATCGGAAGCTTGCCCGCATCGATCGCGTCGGCATATTCCTTCAAGGACACGGTATTCCAGAATCGGCGCGTCCGCGAAAACGAATGTGCGCCGACGCCGAAACCACGATACGGCGCGCCCGTCCAGTATTTCAAATTGTGGCGGCATTCGAAACCGGGGCGCGCCCAGTTCGAGATCTCGTAATGCACGTATCCGGCGCGCTCCAGCCGCTCCGCCGCTTCCAGATAGAACGCCGCAAACACATCCTCGTCGGGAAGCGATGACCGGTCTTTGCCCCACGCGCTGCGCTCTTCCACGTCGAGCATGTAGATCGATACATGCTCCGGCAGGAATCGCTCGATCTGGTCCAGGTTCGTTTTCCAGATGTCCAGCTGCTGATCCTGCAACCCGGCGATGAGATCGACGTTCACATTGTCGAATCCGGACTTCCGCAGCAGCTCGATATCGTGAACCACGTCGGCAGCGCTATGGATGCGGCCGGCGTTTTTCAGATCCGCATCGTTGAACGACTGCGCGCCCAGGCTGATGCGATTGACTCCGGCGCTGCGGTATGCCGAGAGTTTCCCGGCGGTCAAAGTACCGGGATTTGCTTCAAGACTGATTTCCGAAGCGTCGTGCGGGATGGCGGCGAGAACTCTTTCGATAAGGTTTCCGTCGACGATCGAAGGCGTCCCGCCGCCGAGGAAGATGGTCTCCGGGCGTTCAGCGTAACCGGAAAGCTGGATCTCGCGAATCAGCCGCGAGACATACGGTTCATAGGTATCCGGACCGGAAACGGCCACGGTGAATGCGCAGTAATAGCAACGTTGCTCACAGAACGGAATATGAACGTAGACGCCAGGTTTCATAGGTAGTGATCAGCCAGAGGGCCCAGACGGCCCCCAGACAATCGTAGCCTACATCGACCGGCGACGGCGTACGGAATGCGGTGAACCGTTGGTGGATTTCGTCCAGCGAGGCCGCGAGCACGATAAACATAATCGTTTTCAGCTTGGCCTGGGCCAGATCCGGCTGGTCACGGCGAATGCTGCGATAGGTGAAGATCGCCAGGATGAAATATTCGGTGATGTGCCCCAGTTTCCGGATAACGTCGTGCCACACCGTGAGTTGCTGCGGGGACAGGCCCGGAAAGAAGAACGTCAGGATCGGAAGGATCAAGCGCGAAGTCTCACTGCTGGAGAACGCGTCGGTGGAAAAGACGAAAATCACGATGAGCCAGACCACCATCGGCGCCCAATATTCGAGAACGCGCTTTTTCACTGGGGCTGGAACAGCTTGACCTGAACGACGATGTTATTTTCGAACGTCACAAACACCCGCCGCAACCCGCGCAGGACATACATCCATTGCTCTTCGGACGGCTTGGCAGGATCGGTGAACTTATTGTCCGGGCGTCCCATCGCCATGATGACGGTGCCGCGGTCCATGCCGATCTTCGCTTCCTTGGCTTTCACCGCTTCCTGAAACTCCGGCGGAAGCGCAGCGATTCCCGACTTCGCAACATTCTGTTTGTTGAAATCGAGAACCGGATCGAGCAACTGGCGAAACTGTTCGGGGGTGAGGTCGGCAGGCGCTTTCTTCGCGAATTTCAGTACAACCTTCGAGCCTTTCGCTTGAAGGAGCCTGTCGTCGCGGACAGGGACGGTGCCGGTACTATCGGTTCCGACGCCGATCTGAATCCGGTCGAGGATGTTTTTCTTGTTCTTGCCGCCGCCGTCGAGCACCACGATGATTTCTTTGTCTTCGAAAGTAATGTCCGTAATTGTGATGACCTTGCCGGCTTCGACGGACTGGCCGTTTTTCTGAATTTCCTTCGTCAGCTTTTCCTGGTTGATCTGGCCGGTGTCGGATAGCTCCACACCCTCGCTTCCGAAAGGCAGGCCGACGCGGGCAGCCACCTGATCCGCCAGGACCGTGCGGATGATGCCAAGCCGCGCGTCATGGGAGACCTGCGCCACTGCGGGCAGGGACGCGCCCAGACAGAGAATGGCGGAAAAAACCCAGAAACGCCGCTTTGACATGACAGCAGTTTACCACCGGTACGAAAAAATCGGAGCACGTGCTCTGCGCCGCCACCGATGCTCGATTTCAAGTCAGCATTTAGTTTTCCACGCTGACGAGATTCGCGAATAATCGGTAGGCGCCCTTCACGCCAGCCGGTAATTCCCTGAAAAATGAATAGCCTGTATACACATACGTGCCCTTCCCGTATTTCCCGACGACGAGACCGCCATCGCGGCCGGGCTCGCCGGGATCGTTACTTTCGAGGACGGCGGTGTACTTCGGGTCCCAACTGCGTAGAAAGAATGTGCCGCGTTCGTCCACCCAGCCGTCGAAGTCCTTTTCGGTGATCTTGTTCGGCACGTTCACCAGCGGATTGGCCGGAGCGAGAATCTTGACCGGCGCTTCCTCGTGAGTGACCCGCTCCTGGTTGTTCTGGTTCACGTTCGCCATCGTTATCGGATAAGGCGCAATCTGCACGTTGCCGACTTCGTTCGAGCGGTTGTATTGAACGACGAGCGTCCCGCCATTGGAGACATAATCCATCAATCGTTTGTTATAGGCGCGGAGGTCGTCGCGGACGGCATAGGCACGAACGCCGAGGACGATCGTGGGAAATTTCGAAAGGTCCGCCGTCGCGATATCCTTCGGTGAGAGCAGGGTGACATTGATTCCGAGCTGCCGCAGCGCATCCGGAATGGTATCCCCCGTACCTTCGACGTACCCGAGATTGGTCACAGTTGTGGCAACGTCGACCACTTCGACTTTCGACTCCGCGGGCGAGTACACATAGCGTGTCTCGATGTGCGGATACGCGATGGTGGTGTAGCCGCTCCGGAACTCCTGATTCCCTGCCTTCAATACGGCTTTCAGGCTGAAATCGCCCGCGGTTGCCGGAACCGAAACAGTAAACACCAGCGCGGCCTTTTCACCCTGCTGCGTGAAGCTGACGGGCAGTGTTGCCGGGGAGGCCGTCCAGCCGGCAGGAAGGATCAGGCTCACATCACCGCTGATCGCAGACGGGTTTTGGTTTTCGACATTGACGGTGAATTCCTTCCTGCGGTTTCCCTTGAGCGCAACAATCGCGATCTCGGGCGAAACGCCGACGGACAATGCCGGCACCACTTTCACTGCCGTGCGCTGTTCGCCGAACATCCGGTCGACGCGGCGGAACTCGGCCGGTTTTTTCATGACGAGCGAGATGCCCTGGTAGTCGGTTTCCACACGGGTCGGCAGCAGCATCGTATCCAGCGGCAAGGTTCCGGCCGGAACATCCGGCCATACAAAGCGATCGCCGCGCCGCGGCTGGCGGAGCCAGTAGGGTTGAGTGAAATCGGCGGTAGCCGCGGCCTTCACCTTATATTTTTGATCGAGGCGCTGGCCCGCGTTCAATGAGCCCGTCGTTCCGTCCGGAGTGATCGTCCAGCCTGCCGGCAAATCCGTGGTGGCCCGCGCTCCCGTGAAATTGAACGGGCCGCCATTAATAACGCTGACGGTGAGATTGAATTCCTGGCCGGGCACGACCGTGTCATCTGACGCGAGAACGTCCACGATCAGACCGGAAGCAAGCCGCAAGGCATCCTGGAAGTCGTCTTCCTTCTGCTGCAGCAGGAATTGAGCATGTTCGTTGGAGGTCTTCGCTTTCGCCTGCTGGAGAATTTTCAACGCGGCTGCGAGATCCGGTGCGATATCGGATGGATGCGTCAGGTTCACTTTCTGTCGTATCGCGGTGATGCGTTGCTCGACATCGTTCAGGCTCGCTCCGAGCCCGGGATCAAGCTGCGCGAGATCGGGCAGCTTGTAGAGAACGCCCGAAAACAGCGGCGCATCGTCGGCCACATTGACGGCTTTCTGGACGAGCTGCAGCCGCGTCTGGCGGGGGCCGGGATCTTGAGCGCTGCCCTGAGCCTGCGAACGATGCAGGCTGCGGCCTTCGGATGCGATCTGGTTATAGGTACGGCCGAGATCCGTGTCGTACTCCCCGACGTTGATGGAAATTCCCATCGGATCGTTGCCCATCCCGTTCAGGTAAAGCTTCTTCGCCTGCCATGGTTTGCCGTATTCCGGAAAGCGGGTGGGATCGGCAGCAACCTTAAAGGCTTCCTGAGTGACGATTCCGGCAACCTGGTGATGGCCGTGGCCGTCCCGCGGCGTGCCCGTGAAGCGCGAGATGATGATTTCCGGCTTGAAGTAACGGATGACGCGGACAAAATCGCCGAGCACCTGATCATGTGGCCATTTGGTAAAGGTGTCTTCCGCGCTCTTCGAGAAACCGAACTCGTAATTCGGCGTGAAAAACTGCTGCGCATGATCGAGACGGCGCGCGCCGTAAAGCTCCTCGGTGCGGATAACGCCAAGGTTCTCGAACAACTCAGGGCCGAGAAGATTCACTCCGCCTTCACCACGCGTCGCCGAAAGATAAGCGGTGCGCGTTCCTTCGCCTCGCGCGAGCCATGCCAGCAGCGCGCTGTTTTCGTCATCGGGATGGGCGCCGGTATGGAGAACGCTCGCAACGATGTCGAGGCGCTTCAGCGATTGGGACAATCCCATCGCGCCACGGTCCTCGGCAGCTTCCGGAACGGGAATGGCGGCCCGGACAAGAAGGGGAATAAGGGGAAGGAACCACAGGAAGCTTAAAAGGCACATCAGTTTTCTGTGCTTCTTGTGGTTACGTTTCTCTTTGCTTATCAACATGCGGGGAATTGTACTAGTATCTCGACGGACAGGTCACGGCGAAACGATGACGACACCCCGACTCTATTGGCTCGGACCGGACGGACAGGAAAACGTCCTTCCGCTTTCCGCCCCTGAAATTCTGATCGGCCGTAAAGGCGACGTCGATGTTGTGCTCAGCAATCAGCATGTGTCGCGGCACCACGCCAAACTGGTCAAGGCCGGCGACGGCTATTCCATTCAGGACATGGGAAGCACACACGGGACGTTCGTCAATGAAGCGCGCCTCGAACAACAGCAGCTGCTGAACGACGGCGACAGGATCTCGCTGGGAAAAGACCGCATCGATCTCCATTACCTGACCGGCAACGCCAAGCCGCCGAGGCCGCGCAGAGACACGACTCAGATTTTCGAAAAGTCCCTGATGGACCTGGGCGTCGTCCTGCCGTCGAGCTATTCCGATCTGGAAAAGGTCTCGTTCATCCTCGATTTCCAGTACCAGTGGGAACAGATGTTCACACCCGACGTGGCTTTCCAGAAAATCCTCGAATCGGCGCTCAAGATCAGCGGCGCCGAGCGTGGCTTCGTTCTGATTCGCGAACGCGATTCGTTCGGCTATGCGGCGGGGATGGACGGCCAGGGGCGGAAGCTTTCGCAGTCCGATTTCAAGACCAGCCATACCGCTGTCGACGATGTCGTTAAGACGGGCGCCCCGGTCTTCATGGTGGAGGGGCTCGACAACCGGTACAAGGAACAGGCGAGCATCGTCGCAATGAACGTCCTCGCGATCGCCTGCCTGCCGTTGACGGGAATACCGTCGCAGGCCGACACGCCTTCCGTGCTCGGTATCCTGTATCTCGACAGTACGAAAAGGATGCACTCGCTGTCCGGACTGGATCAGCGCATTCTGAGCAAGCTCGCGCTCGAGGCCGGGAATGTTCTCGAACGCGTCGAACTGATCAAAAGCATCGAGCAGCGGAAGAAGCTCGAACAGGAACTGTCGCTCGCCGAAGAAACGCAGCGCTCGCTGCTGCCGCAGACGCTTCCGCGCATCCGCAACCTGAATATCCATGCGTTTTCGAAACCGACGCGCTATGTCGGCGGCGACTTTTACGACTTCCTGGAACTCGACAACGGAGAATTGTTCGGCGTGCTGGCGGACGTCTCCGGAAAAGGAATCTCCGCGTCGTTGCTCAGCTCGACGCTGCTCGGCTGCCTCCAGATGCAATTGCGCGCAAGGGTGCCGGTGCACGAGGCGCTGAACCGCCTGAACCGGTTTCTGTGCGAGAAATCCTCCGCCAGCCGGTTCGTCACGATGTTCGCCTTCACGCTGAACTCCGAAGGACAGGGCAAATACATCAGCGCGGGCCATAACCCGACGTACTTATACCGGGCTGCGGCGGGCGAGATCGAGGAACTCCATTCGAACAATATGATCATCGGCGCGTTTCCCTTTGCCACCTATGAGTCGGCTAGCCTGCAGCTTAATCCGGGCGACGTGCTCCTGGCGTATTCGGACGGACTGACGGAAGCGGAAAACGTTCGCGGCGAAATGCTGGGCGAAGAGGCCGTGAAGAAGATCATCCGGGCTGAAGCCTCGTCAGGGTCCAAGCAATTGGAACAGAGGCTGCTTGACACCATTCAGAGCTTTACGATCGGCCAGCCGCCGACCGACGACATTACGCTGATCCTGGTGGAAAGAGTTTGAAAGCGGAGGCAGGCGTGCTAGAAAGGATCATATGGATAGCCATGTAAGCTGCTCCGCTCGCGCTCTGCTCGATACATGGTCTTCCCATTCGTGGACCGGCGGCGTGCAGCTGGAAACGATGCGCGACATGGACGCGCTCTCGGTGGATACCGAAAACAGCACCTACGAGATCACCGTGATCTCGGGCAGGACCGGCGACATCCTGATTCGCGGCGGCCGATTCTTTCCTGAATTTACTCCGGCAAAGCTGGCGGGCAGTTCCCTGGGGGGCTCCTTCCTGAAGCTGCGGGGTGTCTATACCGGGTTCAACCTCGAAATTCACTTCGATCAGAAGATGATCGTCACCAGCCGCGTGCGCAAAATCGCAGTCTCTCGATAAGAGGTTTAGCCGCAGATGACGCGGATGACGCAGATGGGCGCCATCAAAGGTTTGTTCTGCGCCCATCCGCGTCATCTGCGGCTAAAAAAATTCCCGGGGCATTGGCCATCCGTTTCTCCTCTCACCCCCTGTGAACGAGATCTTACGAAAGCCGCGCCCCGGGAAAACCTCAGGAACACGCGGGTTCCAATGCAATAGAAAGACCTTTGCTCGGCAGTGTTAAATCAGGAATTTACAGGGAACGCATCGCAGCGAACTTCAGGAAACGGGAATCTGAATCCAAAATCAGGGAATCACTCTCTCATACGCCTCGACGTATTTCCTGGCCGACTCCGTCCAGCTGAAGTCCCGGCTCATGCCGTTCCGCATCAGCCGCCTCCATTCCTTCTTCTTTGGCCACAGCAGGAGCGCCCGCTCGATCGCCGCTTTGAACTGCTCGGCATCGTAACCGGTAAAAACGAATCCGGTTCCCAGCCGGGTGGCGGGATCGTATTCCGTGACGGTGTCCGCAAGCCCGCCGGTCCGCCGGACAACCGGTACGGTACCGTACCGGAGGCTGTACATCTGGTTCAATCCGCACGGTTCGTATTTCGACGGCATCAGGAAGATGTCGGCTCCCGCTTCGACGAGGTGTGCGCTGCCGTTGTCGAATTCGAATCGCATGCCCGCTTTTCCGGGAAATCGATCGATGATGGTTCGAAGATAACCTTCGGTCTCCTTGTTGCCGCTGCCGAGGAGGGCGAAGTACAGATCCTTCGCCAGAAAATGTTCCAGCACGCCGACCAGAAGATCGAAACCCTTCTGAACGTCGATCCGCGAGAGCATTGCCAGAAGCGGCCAGTCCGGATGCGAACCATCGAGCCCGTATTTCCGGATCAAGGCTTTCTTGTTTTCGGCTTTGCCGGAAAGGTCATCTTTGTTGTAGCGCGCCGGAAGCAGCCGGTCGTCCGCGGGATTCCATAACTGCTCGTCGATGCCGTTCAGGATGCCGACCAGATTCTGTCCGCGCTCCTGAAGCACGCCTTCGAGGCCGTAACCGAATTCTTTGCTGTTTTGAATTTCGCGCGCATAGGTGGGGCTCACCGTCGTGATGAGATCGGCATAGCTGATGCCGGCCTTCATGAAATTCACCATGCCGTAGAACTCGAACGGGCTTCCGAAATAAAACTCGGCGTCGTTGAACCCCGCGCGCCCCATCGCTTCGCGGGGGAAGAGGCCTTGATATCCCAAATTATGAATCGTCAGAACCGACCGCGTCCGCGCGAACGAATGCCCGGACTGATAGAAGCGGCGCAGGTACGCGGGAATCAGTCCGGTCTGATGATCGTGGCAATGCAGGATGTCCGGAGCGGGCGACTCGTCTTTAAAGAACTCCATCACCGCGCGCTGGAAGAAAATCCATCGGTCGGCCTGGTCGGGATAGTCCTTGGCGGTTGCGGGATCGACGTAGATCCCGGGCCGGTCGAAAAACCGGTCGTTGCCGAGCAGAAAAACGTCGATGGAAGATCCCGGAAGCCTGCTGCGATGAACGTCGTATGGAACGTTCTCAAAACCGAGAGGAACGGTGCCTGTCCCCGGCGCAGGTTGCGGCTCGAAGCCGAACTTCGCCAGATCGATGACGCGGTGCCGCGGGATCACGATCGTGACGGAGACTCCGAGCTTTTCGAGCGCTGGAGGAAGGGCGCCGAGCACATCGCCCAAGCCACCGACTTTGGCGAATGGAACGCATTCGCCGGCCACCATGACGATGCGCATGGATCAGCCGTTAACCAGCTCTTTGGCGCGCTGCGTGGCGCGGACGATGGCCTTGATCAGCGTCACGCGCAGACCTCCGTCTTCCAGTTCGAGGATGCCGTCGATTGTGCAGCCCGCAGGCGTCGTCACGATGTCTTTGAGCTTTGCGGGATGTTCTCCGGTCTCGAGCACCATCGTCGCGGCCCCCAGAACCATTTGCGCGGCCAGCAGCGTTGCCGCCTCGCGGGGAAGGCCCACTTTGACGCCGGCTTCGACGAACGATTCGATGATGATGTAGACGAAGGCCGGCCCGCTGGCGCTCAAGCCGGTCACCGCGTCCATATGTTTCTCGTCGAGAATCACGGTGCGCCCGATGGCATCGAAGATCTTTCGCGCCTGCGCCAGGTGTTCGGCGGTTGCATGTTTTCCGGGAGCGAGCGCGGTCATCCCTTGCTTCACCAGGCAGGGCGTGTTCGGCATGGTGCGGATTACGGGAACGGCTTTATTGATCACTCCCTCCATGAGCCGCGTCGTTACGCTCGCGGCGACCGAAACGACGATATGATCCGGAGTGAGTTCTTCTGCAACCTGGCGCAGGACATCCTCCACCGTCTGAGGCTTCACGCATAAGAGCACGAGGTGCGCTTTCCTGACCGCTTCGGTATTCGAGAGGGTGGTTTCGATGTCGAGCTTGTTCCGGACGACATCGAGCCGCTCCTTGTGGGCCGCGGTGGCGATGAACTGTTTCTTCGACACGATTCCCGCGTCGGTCATGCCGCTGATCAGCGCTTCCCCGAGCTTGCCCACCCCGAGTACTGCAATTCTTTTGTTGTCAAACATGCCGGTCCTTCCCAGTAAAAACAAATCATAGTATCGTATGGCCTCAAAATGTTAATAGGACTTACTGGCAGGAACGCCGCAGGAAAAGGCGAAGTCGCTCGATATCTTCAGCGGAAAAGCTTTTATTACTATTCGCTCTCCGATGCAATCCGCGATGAAGTTCGCGCCCGCGGGGAAGAGCCCACACGAGAGCGGCTGATCATCGTCGGCAACGAACTGCGCCAGCGCTATGGCTCGAATATTCTGGCCGAACGCGTACTGGCGAAAATCGAAGACGACAAACACTACGTCATCGACTCGATCCGCAATCCGGCGGAAGTGGACACCTTCCGGACGGCAAAACACTTCAAGCTCATCAGGATTGAAGCACCCGCGGAAGTCCGATTTCAGCGGATTCTGAGCCGACGGCGGGAAAGCGATCCCCGCACGCTCGAAGACTTCGTAGCGCTCGAGAATCGCGAAGCCGAGGGCGATGACACGTCGCAGAACCTCGTCAAAGTCGAACTGATGGCGGACCACACGCTGACCAACGATGCATCGCTGGAAAAGCTGTATCCGCATATCGACGAACTGTTCCTCAAACTGCTGCGAGAAGTACAGCGGCCAAGCTGGGACGAATACTTCATGAACATCGCGAAGGTGGTGGCCTCACGGTCGAATTGCATGAAGCGGAAAGTCGCAGCGATTATCGTGCGGGACAAGCGGGTGGTCTCGACGGGCTATAACGGGACGCCGCGCGGCACGCGCAACTGCAATGAAGGCGGGTGCCCGCGGTGCAACAGCCTGGCGGCATCGGGCACGGCCCTGGATGAATGCCTTTGCTCCCACGGCGAAGAGAACGCCATCGTTCAGGCGTCGTATCACGGGACGTCTTTGAAGGATGCGATCATTTACACGACCTTCGCGCCGTGTCTGCAGTGCGCCAAGATGATCATCAACTCGGGGATACGGGAAGTCATCTACAACATGGACTATCCGCTCAATGAGAGCGCGTTCCGGCTGTTTCAGCAGGCTGGTGTGTTTATCCGCAAGTTGAAGCTGGATTAACGCTGCGTAGTCGCCGCAGGCTTGGGCATGTAATAACCGGAGCGCGATCGCGCCTTGTACCGCTTATCGGTCACATCGATGCGGATCCGGCGGAAAGTGCCGTCCATCCTGGAATTGCTGGGCCGGTAGCCGATCTGGTATTGAGACCGCAGTTCCTCGCGAATATTCACGAAACTGGCGGCGAGGTCCTCGTTTTTCAGAGGACGGAACAGCTTCCCTCCGGTCTCTTCGGCGAACTTCTGCATGGTTTTGTCGCCGCGTTCCTGCTCCTTCGATCCGAAGAAGGCCGAGGAATTCGTGCTGATGGAGTAAATGGTGACATCGTTCTTTTGTGCAACTTCGAGCGCCTCGGTGAGCGAGATGCGGCTGGAATTATCGTCACCATCTGTGATCAGAATGACGACGCGGCGTCCAGTCTGGCCCGCGAGCTTCTTGTTCACGGCGAGGTAAACCGCGTCATAAAGCGAAGTGCCGCCGCCCGCGCGGATCTTATGAATCTCGTTCGCAAGCTTTTCCGGGTCGTCGGTGAAATCCTGCAGCAGATCGACGCCGGAATCGAAACTGATAAGGAGCGCCTTGTCTTTGCCGCGCTGTAGCGTGGAATAAAAGAACTCGATCGCGGCGTCCTCTTCGAACTTCAGCTTGTCCCGAATGCTGCCGCTCGTGTCGACGAGAAGCGCGATCGTCAGAGGCAATTCCGATTCACTGCTGAAATTCGTGATGCTCTGGGCCTTCAGGTCTTCGAAAACCTTGAAATCTTCTTTCTTCAGGTTCGTTACGAATTTGCCTTTCCGGTCCGCTACGGTGAAAAGAATATTCACAAGGTCGACGTTCACCGAAATGGTCTGGTCGTCCTCCGATGAGCCGGGCGCAGCCTGCCTGGGCGCCGCCTTGGGAGCCGCAGTTACCGGCGGCTTTTTCTGCTGACCGAGGATGAAGCTTACCGGCACCAGGGCCAGCAAAAAACCAATTAGGAAACGTCGCATAAGTGTCTGGATTATAGCATCCCGCGGAATTCCGGTTCGTCCAGGATCGTGACCCCTAACTCCCGCGCTTTATCCAGCTTGGAGCCCGGATCGCGCCCGGCCACCACGAAACCGGTCTTTTTACTGACGGATGAGCTGACGCGGCCGCCCCGCTCCGCAATGAGGGCGGCAGCCTCTTCTCGTGTCATCGTGTCCAGAGTTCCCGTGAGAACAAACGTTTTTCCTGCAAACGTCTGTTCCGGCTTCGGTTGTTCGACGATATCGCCGCGCATTGGTAAGCCGGCCGCGCGCAATCTCTCGATCAATGCGCGATTTTCCGGCTGCCGGAAAAACTGATGAACACTTTCGGCCAGCTTGGGCCCGATTTCGTGGACGGCCTCCAGGTCTTCGCTGCTCGCCTGTTCCAGCCGCTCGATGGAGCCGAAATGGCCGGCGAGAATCTGCGCCGTCCGCTCTCCCACATGCCGGATACCGATGCCGAATAGCAGTCGCCAGAATTCCAGCGAAGGCCCGGCCGCGATTTCGCGAAGGAGGTTCTCGGCGGACTTTCGCCCCACACGTTCGAGTTCTTCCAGCTGCTCCTGAGTCAGGTGGTAAAGATCCGAAACATCGCGCACGAGACTCTTCTCGACCAGTTGATCGACGAGGCGGGTTCCCAGACCGTCGATTTTCATGGCCTTCCGGCTCGCCCAGTGGAGCAGCGATTCTTTCAATTTCGCCGGACAGGTCTGCGACTGGCAGCGCCGGACGGCTTCACCTTCCTCACGGTAGACTTCGCTGCCGCAGATCGGGCAGCGGGCCGGCATGTGGAACGGAATCCGGTCGGGCGCCGGCTCGACGACGCTGACGACTTTCGGGATGACGTCGCCGCCGCGCTCGAGCAGCACGCGATCGTTGATCTGAAGACCGAGCCGTTCGATCTCGTCTTCGTTGTGAAGCGTGGCATTGCGGATCGTGGTGCCGCCGAGCTGGACCGGCTCCAGTTCCGCTACCGGCGTGAGCGCGCCCGTTCGTCCGACCTGAACCCGGATGTTAACGAGTTTCGTGACGGCCTGCCGGGCTTTGAACTTCACGGCGATGGCCCAGCGCGGAGATTTCGAAGTGCTGCCGAGCCGTCCCTGAAGATCGACGGAATTGACTTTCACCACAACCCCGTCGATTTCGTAGTCCAGCTCGTCGCGATGCGCCTCCCAATGGCGGCAGAAGTGGATAACTTCCTGGAGCGAACGGCAAAGCGTCCGGTTCGGATTCACTTTGAGCCCGAGTTTCGTAATCCACTTCAAGTTCTCCGACTGGAGCTCCCGCGTCGGTTGAATCCAGTAACCGTAGTAGTCGAGAGCGCGCCTGGCGGCCATCGAGGGATCGAGCTGGCGCAGTGAGCCGGCGGCAGCATTTCTTGGATTCGCGAACCGGGACTCGCCGGCCTGCTCGCGCTCTTCATTCAGCTGGCGGAAGGCAGGAAGGTTGAAGAACACCTCGCCGCGAATCTCGACAGAAACGCTTTCGTTCAACCGGAGCGGCACCGAGCGGATCGTGCGGACGTTGGTTGTAACGACTTCTCCGGTGCGGCCGTCGCCACGCGTCACCGCTTTGTCGAGCAGGCCATTTTCATAGATGAGCGCCACGCTGAGCCCGTCGATCTTGAGTTCCGCGACGTAATCGACATCCTCCGTCTCGGCGAGCTGGACGACACGGCGGCCCCATTCCTCCAGCTCTTCTTCGGAATACGCATTTTCCAGGCTGAGCATCGGCCTGGAAAACGTGTATGAGGGAAACTCCTTCGCCGGCTCGCCGCCGACCCGTTGGGTTGGAGAGTCGGACGTGATCAGTTCCGGATGCTGCTCTTCGAGCTGCTTGAGCTCGCGCATCATCTGGTCGAAATCGAAATCGGAAATGGAGGGCTCGGCCAGGACGTAGTAACGGTACTCGTGCTCGCGCAACTGCTGCCGGAGTTCCTCGATGCGGCCCGTTACGGACTTCTTCATCCGTTGAATCCGTTCAATCCGTCTTTCTGTGAAATTCCGCCGTCGGCTTCCATTGCGGCCACTGCTCTCCGTTCGCGACGTGCACGCCGACCTGGAGGAAAGCGTCGGCATCTTTGGCGGCGATGGTCATATTCCATTTGGGGTCGTATTCATCGGAAGGCTTATGGTAGCGCTTCGCCGTGAAATCATCCTCATCCGGGCGGGTCACGGTACTCGTATAGAGTGCAGGAATGCCGCTCTTCGCAAAGCTGAACTGGTCGGAGCGGAAATACTCGCCTTTTTCAGGCTCACCATTCGGAACAATATCCCGCCCCTGCTTCGACGCGACATCCCGGAGCAAATCTTCCAGTGTCGTATAGCCATAACCAATCACTTGAATATGATTGTCGTCGCGGCCATACACATTCGCTCCATCAAAATTCAGGTCGGCGAGTGTCTTGTTCAGCGGGAAGACCGGGTGCTCGGCGTAGTAAGCCGAACCCAGCAGCCCCTGCTCTTCTGCAGTGACCGCCAGAAAAACGAACGACCGTTTCGGTCTCGGCTGGATCTTTGCCGCGGCGCGCGCGATTTCCATGATCGTCGCGACGCCGGAGGCATTGTCGACCGCTCCGTTATAGATTTTGTCGCCGTTCTGCGGCTCGCCGACACCCAGATGGTCCCAATGAGCCGTGAAGATCACATACTCATCGGGTTTTTCGGACCCATCGAGCACACCAATGACGTTCTTTGAATCGACGGTGCGCATTTTATTGTGAATATCGATCGCAGCCGAAATGCCGAGCGGAATCGGCCTGAAGTCCGGTTGCAAAGCCTTTTTTTTGAGCTCGTCGAAATCCATGCCTGCCGATTTGAAGAGGCTTGCTGCGATGTCTTTCGTGAGCCAGCCTTGCAGCGGCACCGTCGATCCGCCTTTATCGGAGCGGACGATATCGAACTGTTCGCCCGACCAGGAGCCCCGGACAACTTCCCATCCGTATCCGGCGAACGGCGTTTCGTGAATGATCAGCGCGCCCGCGGCGCCCTGCCTCGCCGCTTCTTCAAATTTGTAGGTCCAGCGGCCGTAATACGTCATTGCCTTACCGCCGAACTTGGATTGGTCTTCAAGCTGGGGATCGTTGATCAGGACGACGATGATCTTGCCTTTGACGGAATCCTTGAAGTCGTTCCACTGGTATTCCGGGGCCACGACTCCATAACCGCAAAAAACGAGATCGCCGGCAACCGGGATCGAGTCCTTCTGCTGTTTCGACCATCCCATGAACTCGTCGCCGGGCTTCAGATTTCGGACGCCGCCTTTCCCTGTCAGCTTCAAAGGAGAAACTGTTGATGTCACACCCACCAGCGGAACCGGCTGAAATTGCGTCTTCAGGCCTATCGATTTGAAAAAATCGCCGATGTATGCGGTTGCCAGCTCCTCGCCCTTACCGCCGGGAGCGCGGCCTTCCATCTGGTCGGAAGCCAGGCTTCTAATGTGAGCTTTGATTGCATTCCCGTCGACCGGAGGAACGGTCGGGTCCGGAGCGTGCCGCGCGCAGGACACGACAAAGACCAGGCCCAGCGCGATGGCGGAAAATGAGCGCATTCGCCGAGATTAGCGTGGGCCGTGAAATGAAGTCAATTCGGCGTTTCGGTGCGCTCCGCATTCCGGACGCCTTGTTCGATCTTCTTCAGCAACATCGTGCGCGCGGTATCGAGAATTTCCCTCTCATCCCGCTCTTTGATTTTGACGTTGTTCTTTTGCGCCCAATACCGCAGGTTTGTGATGTCCGGACTGTTACGGAAATCGGCGCCGAAGCTGCAACACCAGCGTACGAAATCCCTGGCCTGCTCATAAGATTCGGGCGGCGGAGCATCGAATAAAGAAGGGCCGGCGTCTTGAGACTCGAATAGTTCACGCATGGGAGACAGTTTGTGCGCCGGTAGGGACAAAACAGGTCTTCCCTATTTCTTGTGCCTTTTTGTGCTTCTTGTGGTTCCTTCCCCCTCCTCTCAAGGCCTCCTGCTATATTCTCAACTGAATGAAACTGGGGGATCTCGAATCCAAATCCATTCTTATTCTCGGGTTCGGCACGGAAGGCCAGGCGACTTACGAATACCTCCGGCGGCATTGGCCGTTGAAACCGCTATCGATTGCGGATCGCCGAAGCATGGATGCGTTTTCCGGAGACGTTATCCGGCGGATTCAGGACGATACCGCGCTGAGCGTGAACTTCGGAGCGAGGTATCTCGATTCGGCCGACGGATATAACAGCCAGGTGATCGTCAAAACACCCGGGATTCCAGCCACACTTGATGCTATCGTCCGCGCCCGCAAGATGGGCTGCATGCTGACCTCGCATTCCCAGATTTTCCTCAGCAGCTACCCGCGGGAAAAGGTGATCGGCATCACCGGGACGAAAGGAAAAAGCACGACCAGCGCGCTCATCCATCACATCCTGATGTCGGCAGGAATGCCTGCGTTTCTGGTCGGAAATATCGGGCAGCCGCCGCTGGCGCTGATCGACGAAGCGGCGCCGGGCACATGGTTCGTGCATGAGTTCTCAAGCCATCAACTGGCCGAGATCGAAACCAGCCCGCATATCGCGGTGCTGCTGAATATCGTTCCCGAACACCTGGACTATTACGCCACGTTCGAAGAGTACGTTGCGGCAAAAGAGAACATCACGAAGTTCCAGACCGCCGATGATTTTCTCGTCTACTCGGCCGATCATCCGATTCCCACGGCCATTGCCGGACGCACAAAAGCCGGGCTCAGGCCTGTCCGCAGTGCCGATCCGCTCGACGATGTGATCGCCGCCGATGAAATACCGCTGCCGGGAAAGTTCAATCTGGAAAACGTGCGGGCGGCGATTGCGGCGGCATCGCTGTGCGGAGTTAAACCGGAAGCGATGCCGGAAGCGATCCGGACATTCAAACCGCTTCCTCACCGGCTCGAGCCCGTCGGGACATTCAAAGGCATCGCCTTCTACGACGACTCGATCGCCACGGTTCCGGATGCGACGCTTGCAGCACTCGACGCGCTCGGCTCGAACGTGCAAACTCTCATTCTCGGCGGGCACGAGCGCAACCTCGACTTCAAGGAATTCGGACAGCGGCTGCCGGCAAACATCCGGACCGTGATTCTGTTCCCTCCAACGGGCGTCCGCATCTGGCAGGCCATTGAAACAAATTCAAATCACGCCGCGCTGCCGG
The DNA here is from genome assembly GCA_036496425.1 of Terriglobia bacterium. NCBI lineage: Bacteria > Pseudomonadati > Acidobacteriota > Terriglobia > Terriglobia bacterium. The sequence continues at coordinate 27,141 of DASXLG010000056.1, forward strand.
AAGCCTTCTTCGTCCGTGAGATGGAACAGGCGGTCAAGATCGCCTACCAGAAGACGGAGCAAGGCCGCATCTGCCTGCTCTCTCCCGCCGCACCCAGCTTTGGAACTTTCAAAGATTACAGAGAGCGCGGCGACCTCTTTAAAGCATTCGTGAGGAAGCTTTCGAACTCCTGATCGGGTTAGATACCATTCCCCGCGACGCGAGCATTAGGTACGCTGTTCGGCCGCTGCGTGGACCGACTGAGACGCAACTTCCGCCGGCTTTTCCTCCGGCAGCAGAGTGCAGGCGTAAAGGTAGTCCTGCTTGTTGTTATGGCAGTAAACGAGATATTCCAACCAATCCTCGGAGCGCTTGAAGGTGGGGCGGGTCCGCCATACCGCATACGCAACGGGCTTGTTTTCCAATGGAACCGGCTTTCCTCGGAGGACGCCTTGGCAGAACTCCCACAAATTGTGGTGCACGCGGACTCTGAGGCTCGGACCAGCAGCCGGAGTGCGGAAGAGTTTCTCGTTGAAGTCGATGGCTTCGCAGAGAAGTAACGCATCGAAGCCTGACGAAACTTTCTCCTGCGCATACTGCAGAAGGATGCGTTTGGCCTCCTGGTAAAATGCGCCCAGCTTCGAATCCAGCACGAGCCCGATCAAAGCATACTGGTTTGCCGGCCACACTACATTCAACCATTTCTCCGAAGGGCAGTATTCCCACGAACCGCTCTGGATGTCGCGGGCCTTGTGATGGAAGAAGTCCACCACGCTTCTTACGACAGGAAACTGATTACCGTCGGCTTTGGCAAAGGCCTCGATCAATCTGCCGTAGTCCAGTCCATAAAGTTCGTGCAGCACGATGAATGGCACCTGAAGAAGGCGCTGGAAGTACACAAGATCCGCCATCCACATGAAGGTTTTCGTTTCGACCCACTTCTCCGGAGGAAGGGAGTTCGTAGCGATTACAGTCTTCACGTATTCCGGGGTCTCCTCGTTTCTGCCCTTGTCGATGTTCGAATGGACTTCCACGATCTCCTGGTCCACCCCAACGATGCCGTGCAGTTTCATCTGTTCGGGCTGAGAAATTTCTGCATTCGGCAGCAACTGACAGTTATAGAAGAACAGATAGTGATGCTGTCCGCCGGCAATTATCGTGGAAAAACCGTCGACAAAGCTGTCGTAGGTCTCACCGGGAAGGCCCAGAATAATGTCCGTGTAGGTGGGAACTTCCTCGCGGCTGTACCGGCTCTGCAGTTGGGCAAAAGAATCGATGGATATGTTGTCCCGTTTGACATTTCGAAGAGTCGTGGGATCCAGCGACTGGAACGAGAGCGTGACCCCGGAACTCAACCCTGCTTCATGCAAACGCTTCTGAACGCGGTATGACC
>DASXLG010000057.1 GCA_036496425.1 Terriglobia bacterium
CGAGGCGGTATCATGCCCCGTGCGCCGCGTGACGACGATCGCGCTCGTCCTTGTCCTTGGCTGCGCGGCGGCCGCGCTCGCGCAATTCGGATTCGACCGCTTCGGTGAACGCGTCGGCGGCCGTTACGATCCCCTCCCCAACACGCCCTACGACGGCCGGTTCCAGTTCGTCCGCGTGCGCTACCGGCCCGCGCCCGGCGGCTACTGGCCAGCCCGCCGGCCGTCCTGGATTCACGGGTACCCGCTCGCCGAACGCAACCTGATGAAGATCATGAACGAGGTGAGCTACCTCGGCGCGCGCGACGAGATCAACACCGTGACGCTCGACGATCCGGCGCTCTTCAAATATCCGATCGCGTACCTGATCGAAGTCGGGTGGTGGACGGTGACAGACCGCGAAGCCGCAGGCCTGCGCGCCTGGCTGCACAAGGGCGGCTTCCTGTTCATCGACGACTTCAAGACGGAAGGCTGGCGCGGCGTGCCGGGCGGAGGCTGGGAGCCGTTTGCCGCGACGATGAAGCGGGTGCTGCCGGAGGCGCAGTTCCTCGACATGAAGCCCAGCGATCCGGTGTTCCACGCGTTTTTTGAGATCAACGACCTCGACCACTTCCCGCAGGCGTACGTCGGCGGCGATCCGATTTTCAGGGGCATCTTCGAAGACAACGATCGCAGCAAGCGGCTGATGGCCATCATCAACTACAACACCGACGTCTCGCAGTTCTGGGAGTGGTCCGGACGCGGACTCCGTCCGTTCGATCAGACCAACGAAGCGTACAAGCTCGGCGTGAACTACTTGATCTACGGCCTCACGCACTGACGCGCGCCCAAAATCCCGTCAAGGTCACCCCGGCGGCGGCAGGCGGTAGAATGGGCCGCCTTTTAGCTGTCCTGTCAGGAGGAGACGCTGTGTTGAAGAAACTGTCTGTCATCGCCCTGTGCTTCGGGTCGCTGTCCGCGCCCGCGCTGGCTCAGGATGCAAGTACCGTAATCGCGAACGCGCAGAAAGCCCTGGGCGACGTAAAGGCGATCACGTACTCGGGGTCTGCGAAGGACGTGGCGTTCCAGCAGTGCGGCGCCAACTCCACCGACATGATCTGCAAGGACACCCACAACCCGATGCGGCCGATCAACAACTATGTCCGCGTTATCGATCTGACGGCGCCGGCCTCGCGCCACACCGGAGCGACAAACAATATCGGAGCCGGCGGCTCAACAACCTTGACTCCGGGAACATTTTTCGCGCAGGTCACGCCTCAGCAGGCGGATGTCTCGCAACCCTGGGCGAATTCTCTGGAGTTCTACATCACGCCCTGGGGGTTCCTTAAAGGCGCCGCCGAAAACAACGCGACCGTCAGCCGCAAAAAAGTTGACGGCAAGAATTACAACGTCCTGAGCTGGAGTCCCAAGGTAAAGGCGCCATCCGGCAAAAACTACGTCATCAACGGCTACGTCGATGAGCAGAACATGGTCGACCGGGTCGAGACCTGGTTGGGCGAAAACATCATGGGTGACATGCATATTCTTGCCACCTACAGCGGCTGGAAAGATTTCGGAGCAGCCATGGCGCCTTCGAAGATCGTGCAGACCCGCGGTGGCTGGCCCTTCTTCGAAGTGACCGTGAGCGCTGCGAAAGCGAATCCGTCCGACATCGCGACCCTTGCCCGGGCTCCTGCTCCTGCAGGCGGCCGTGGCGGTGCAGGTGGAGGAGGCGGCGGGGGCGCGGCAGCGCCGGCGATGACGGTGACGACCGAAAAGCTGGGCGATGGTCTCTACCGGCTCACAACGGGAGCCGGTAGCTACGACTCCGTCGTCGTGGAGTTTAAAGACTACGTAATGATGCTCGAAGCCGGACAATCCGAGGCTCGCGCCCTGGCCTACGTCGCCGAAATAAAGAAGCTGTTTCCGAACAAGCCGATCCGATACGTCTTCAATACCCACCCGCACGCCGATCATACCGGCGGATTGCCCGTGCTGGTGGCCGACGGCGCCACGATCATCACCCAGAAAAACAACGCCGAGTTCCTGGATCGAGCGCTCAACACTCCGAGAACGTTGATGAGTGACACGCTCTCAAATAATCCGAAGAAGGCAAAAATCGAAGCAGTTGAAGAGAAGAAGGTCTATTCCGACGGGACGCGGACGGTCGAGATCTATCATGTCGCGCCCGTTCCGCACTCGAACGGTCTGATGATCGCCTACATTCCCAAGGAAAAGGTGCTATTTCAGGGCGACTTCTCGATAAACCCCGGTGAACCCGCCAACGATCACGTCAAAGCGCTGGCTCCGGTCCTGAAGCGGCTCAACCTGGACTTTGAGCGCTACATTAACGTGCATACCTCCGCCGCTCCCCAGACCAAGGCGGACTTCTGGAATGCTGTGGGGAAAACGGGGAGTTAACACTCGCCTTCAACATGGTGTGTGAGCGACCCCCTGCCGGCTCCGCCGGCTCTCCTCCTGTGTTAGGGTAATAATATAGTTGACTCATTACTCATTGTGCGGTAAAGTTCTCTGCATGCGAGAACTCAGAACACTTCAACAGGCGATTGTCTTCTTTTCTGACCCCAAACACTGCCTTGATTATCTCGCCGATATGCGTTGGCCTGATGGCATTGTGATTTGCCCAACCTGCGGAGCAGATGACGTCAGCTTTATCGAAACACGCCAAATGTTTCAGTGCAAAAATAAGCATCCACGCAAGCAGTTTTCCATCAAGGTCGGCACGATCATGGAAGACTCGCCGGTTGGCTTGGATAAGTGGCTTCTTGCGATGTGGATGGTCACCAACTGTAAGAATGGCGTTTCCTCTTACGAGATTCACCGGGCGATTGGAGTAACACAGAAATCCGCATGGTTCATGAATCATCGCATCCGACTGGCGATGCAGGGTGACGTTGTACCTGAAATGGGCGGCGAAGGGGAAACCGTAGAGATTGACGAAACCTATATCGGTGGACTCGCCCGCAACATGCACAAGGATAAGCGCCTTAAAAAGTTCCAGGAAGGCGCTCTCACGGGCGGTGCGGGAAAAACTGCGGTTTTTGGTTTGCTCGAACGGAACACCGTTACTGGCAAAAGCAAAGTCCATGCGCGAGTCATACCCCAGCAATGGAAGAGCGAAGCGCTGGAGATCATTCGCGAAACCATAAAGCAGGGCTCTAATGTTTATACCGATGAGCACGGCACATATCGCCATCTTCGCGAGGAAGGTTTCTATCATGCCTTCGTGGCACATGCCGAAAAGTACGTTGACGGCGCCGTCCACACAAACGGCATCGAGAATTTCTGGAGTCTCTTGAAGCGCGGTATCAAGGGCACCTATGTTTCCGTTGAACCCTTCCATATGTTCCGTTACTTGGATGAGCAAGCCTTTCGATTTAACGAACGTTTCGGCAATGACGGTGAACGCTTTGAAGCCGTCGTGAAGCAAATCGTCAACAAGCGACTTACCTTCGATCAATTGACAGGTAAGCAGGAGTCTCAAACGGCGGGGTTCTAGCCACGTCGTGAATCGCCGTCAGAAGCGCGGGAAGCGGAAACCTTAGCGGGTTTCCGCTTTTACCACAAAAAATAGCCCTTCTAGTGCTTTACACAGGAAGCGCCAGCGGTCCATTTCCTCTCCGTTCGAAACCAAGACACACTTTTTATCTTTATTGAGTGTCAGCCGGGCACGACGCACTTCTTGCGATCTACTGTCCTGGACGACAATTTCATCTTCCAAGAGAACAAATGTAACGGACGATGCATAGGGTCGATTCGCCTCACGCATGACCGAGAACTCGCCTATCTGGCTCACAATTACTTTGAAGCCATAATTTTCCCTTGGAAGTGCGTTTCTTTTTTCTACGCTTTGCCTCGCATCGCTTTCAAGTAACTTGAACACCTCCTGCGATGAGCAATCATACCTAGCCTGGACCCAGTCAAACTCTTTCGTGTTTTCCATCCTTGATCCTCTTTTTCGATTTTTTCTTTTCTGACTTGTAGTGTCCGCGTGAATCAGCGGCAAGGCGTCGGTCGAGTTCTTCCTTTGATACGGACAGAATCTTTTTCACGACGTTGTTAAATCGCTCGAATTCTGTTTTACCTTCGGCGTTGATTTTCATTGTTCGTCTGGTGGCTCCGGTGCTGGAAAGTTCAATATGAATCCATTGGGCACGCAGTCAATATTTTCAAGGTGTTCCTTGATTTCATTGAACGCCCACGGTTCAAAATAGTAGCCAAGAAATCCATTGGTTGAAAACATTCGTCGCAAAAATGGACGGACATCGTCGTCGTTATACTTGCCGTCATATCGGTCCGCGAGAATTCGATACGTTTCGTATGCGATTAGATCGGCTGGCTGTAGGCCTAGGTGGTCCTCCCATCCTCCGGGGGCGCATGTCGCTAGTCTGCGATGAAATGGCCACTCTTTTGAGTCCTTCATCTTATAAAAGATTTCCACGGCTTCGTTTTCATGCTCGTTCCTGTCGAGAATGACGGCAAATTTATCATCCGGACCAAAATGTCGCCTGAATTCCATTTCTTGTGCAATGAGCGCTATTGCACTTTTGAAACATGCTAAATATGGATGGCCGAGTTTTCTGCGACCTTCCTCGCTTATGATGGCCCGGTACTCGCGTGGCAGCATTCCGCAGCTAATTGCGTGGATCTTTCTGCCCTGGTTCAGCACTATGTCAAGTAGAGCCTTCGAGTAGTCGCGCTGCTTGTCCTTTAGCCAATCTTTAAATTCACCTTCTCGCGCATTTACCTGAGCTGCGTGATAGCGACCAACGCCAAATTGCATATTTATCGGTGCCCACTGTTTCTCAATGTCAGTCCACGCCGATTCGCCTGCGAACACTCCGCCAACTACGTACGCGCGCGGAACATGTGGCTTGCTGCCGAGTTGGTGAAAGGCTAAACCTATGTTTGCAGGATCTAACGCGGGATCAGAATCGTAGCTTTCGTCACAGTAGAATCTAAACAGCGCCATATATCGGGCTCCTGACGGGTTTAATACTTCGGCAATCTCCTTGAGGGGAATCATTCTGCCCCTCCTAGCCCATCATCGTCTTGACCTGATAATGAGTCAACTATATTATTACCCTGTGTTAGGGGGAGAGTTACTGTCCCCCTAATATAGGGGGACAGCCGCGAAGCGGCAGGGGGTCGCTCACACAACCATCTTGATCACTCACCGGTTCCGGATCGTGGCCAGCGTCCGGGTAATCTTCGACACATTGGCGCCTCGCGGATATGCCAGATACCGCGGCTTCCACACGGGCTGAAAACTTTCAATCTGCTCCCGGTCGATTGTGGCTACGGTCAGGCTTGCTTCCTCAAACCCCGACTCTTTCAACAGACGCAGAGACTCCACCACGAAGGCCCGGACAATTTCATGAGGCGTATGCCGCCGCTGGCGCAGGATGGCCAGCACGACGGCTTTACCATTCTTATAAGGCAGCCAGGTGCTGAATGCCTCGATGCGATAAGGATTGCCGAGAACGAAGACCGGGCCTTGCCCGAGTTGCTCCAGCGAGAAATTCCCGGCTGTAAAGCCCGTCTCGCCCATGTGCCGCAGCTCCAGCCAGTCTTCGGTCACTTCTTCGAGCTGTTCGTCGATCAGCGGATCCGTTCCAGCTGCGCGATCGTATCGCTGCACAATGCCGAGAGAGCGAATGTTCACAGAATGCTCAAACGCCAAAAGATTCACAATGGCCTCTTCGGACACTCCAGAGGATTGCCACTTGAGCGAGTGATAAACCGGCAGCCGCTCTTCGGCGGCAAAGTATACACACGGAGTCCAGCCGTGCCTTCCGCAATGGTCGATGTAATCCTGGACAGCCCTGGCAAAGAGATCGTCCGATACGAGGGGGTCGCCGCAGGCCATCGCGATCGAACCGCCGGTGGCAAATGCCACCAGACCCTGTCGTTCGGCCACCAGCAGGTGATGCTTATCGCGCTGAATTGCAAGTGCAGAGACCGATTCCTTGCCATAACGTTCGAATATTCGATCGATGTCGGCTTTCGGCGCTTCGAGCCTGTCCCTTGAAATGAACGGCCGCAGGATGAGGATGAGAATGTAGAGACGCGTGATCCATCCAGCGAATTGCAATGAGTTCAGGAACAGCCGCGCGTAACGCGTTACGGGGACAACGTCCGGTTTGACGATCAGAATGCCGCCTCGAACCGCCTCCGTAAAGGGCGTCGCGCTGGCCGGCCAGTGGAACTGCAGCGAGGTGGCGGCGAAGCCTGTTAAACCGTAAAAGAAAACCATCAACAGAAGCAGAGGCGTCACCATCAGACCCTTGCGCAATGACGCCGGATCGGATCGCGTATAGAAGCGCCGCCGGAAGTAAATCAGGTAGACGAGCAGAATGAGAGCGATGAGCGAGTTTTGCACATCGAAACCGCTGGTGACGTGAAGGAGGAGGGAAAAGGACAGCGCAATGACGGCCACCCACCAGGCGAGTTGTTTGCGCTTGGCGAGATTTTGAGTCACCTGCAACAGGGCCACGCCGGTAAAAAGCATCAGGGTCCGGCTGCCTTGCGATACTTCGAGCGGCAGCCATCCCCGCACGCCGCGTAACAAGGTTTCGGAGCTGGGCAGAATGGCGGCGAGAATGTTGAGCGCGCCCATCAAGCCCATCACGAACGGAATGGCATTGTGAAGATCCGACCACTCGAGGTTTTCAAATATCGAACGGACGCGTTGAATATGGCGCCACGCAAAAAACACCGCCAGGATGCCAAGGCCGCCGACCAGCGCCGTCAACGTGTAATGGCGCGCGCCGCGGAGGAACCCCGTTAACTCTTCACCGAAGTAATATCCGGCAACCGAAATCGGCACGACCCAGAGCAGGCCCGCAATGACATTGATGACGGTGAAGCGCGCCGCGGGCATGCCGAACGCGCCGCAGGCGGCGGGAATGACAATGCGGAAACCGAAAACGAACCGGCTGATGAGAAGAACCCAGTTATCCCGGTGCGCAACCCAGTCGATAATCCTCCGGTAGGGCGAGTTCTTCGGAAACTTTGCTTCAAACCAGCGGCGGCCGCGGACCCGTGCAGCGGTGTAATAGAATTGCGCGCTCAGTGTGTTCGCGGCGAGCGCGACCAGGGCGACGGTCCCGATGTTGAAGTACCCCCGGCTCGCCAGCAGCGAGCCGGCAACAAGGACGGCCTCGCCTTCAACGATCACCCCCGCAAACAACAACACATAACCGTATTTAAGGAGTAACAGCTCCACTTTGGTTTTTAAGAGGCTTCACAGCCCGGTTATCTGGATCCCGCTTTCCTTAACTTTGTTGGCTCTGTTGATGGAAAGCAAGAGCACGGTCATGCGCTCGAGATGCCCTGCCACTTCAAGCGGGCCGGCGTCAATGGGATGGAGTCCCATCGACCGGATCAGTTCGATCACTTGCGGCTTCCTTGCGCCGCCGCCGGCGACCAGTACGTCGTGCGAAATCCCGGGATGCCGCAGCACACGATGAGAAACAGTCTGAAACGCCGCGAATACCGCGGCTCCGGAAACCATTGCAGCCGTCTCCTGTGCCGCCGCCCTGCCGGATCCGGTCTTGATCTGAAGCAGGTTGGCCGGATCGATCGGCACAGTCGCATCGATGATGATTTTGTCCGGAAGCGCATCTTTCAGAGACTCGAACAACGCGCCATGTCCGGCATAAGGGACCGAGACCAGCGCCGCTTCGCACCAGGAAGCCGCGTCGAGATTTGTCAGACCGCGAACGCCGGGAAGGGGTCGTGCGGCCTCCTCCGCCTTTGCGGCCTCCCGTGAGCCGATCACGACTTCATGCCCCGAGGTGCTCAGACGAAGAGCGAATCCGAGTCCGAGCTTGCCCGTTCCTCCAAGTATTGCAACCTTCATAAAAATAGATCCTTTTCGATGGGCCTCAGCAGAGCTCCCGCATGACTCTCCGCCTTCTCCCATTCAAAACCGCGAATGATCGCGGCAGGCGTCCGCGAGATCTTGCCCATGGCCAGACCCGCGCCGGCGGACAGCGCGTCCGCAGCAGCCAGCAAGGTGACGCGTAAATCGTGACCGAACGCGTCTGTTTTTCCGCGAAAGTCGATAAAAGGCGGAACACCCGCGATGCCGATCGCGACGTCCACCAGGCCTTCCCGCCAGGCGCGCCCGAAAGTATCTGTAATGATGATGCCACATCCCAGCACGCGTGCCAGCTCGCGGGCGGAACGGTCCGGATCTTTCGGAAGAAGGGTGACCGTTGCGGTTCCGTTTACATTCGATTGGTCGATACCGGCATTGGCGCAAATAAACCCGTGATGGGTTTCGCAAATGATCACTTCGCCGCGCATCCGAACGATCCGCCGGGACTCCCGGCGGATCAGTTCGACCAGGCGCGGATCTTTCGACATTCGCCGGGCGATGGCAAGGCTTTCGTCCGACGGCTCGACACTTTCGAGCAGAACGATTCGCCCTTCCGCTTTCGAAACGATTTTTTGAGTAACCGCAAGAATGTCCGTTTCCAGAAGTTCCAGCCCCGACACACGAATCGCATCCGCCAGCGAGCGGGCGAGATCGGTTTCCGGCTGGATCTCCGGAACATGTTGAATTGGAAGGAATTCCAAGGTCATGAATCTGGAAGCATAGATGAATGAGCGAAGGAACCACAAGAAGCACAGAAGGCACAAACAAGCCCCGCATTGCTTGCGCCTTTTGTGCTTTTTGTGGTTTCTTCCCGGTCGTTCAGGAGAATACACCCGCGCGCAGAGCGCTTGTAGACCCGGACAAATACCGCCACGTTTCGCTGTCCTCCCGCGGGTTTTCCATGAAAGCCCGGAGGTCTTCCGGCGTGTCGATATCGAAGGCGATACCGGGGAGATCCATGACATCGGATTGCAAACCCGCAGCGGCAATTTTCGAGAGGTGGCGGCGAAAGCTTCCTTCGCCGTATTCCATGGAAATGCGGGCCGGCGGAATGAAAAGAATTCCGTTTGTGCCGGTCCAATCACGCGAGGGCATCAATGTGACCGGCTCGGATGCGGCGTTCAAAGCGAAATCGATTTCGCTGGGAGAAAGCCTGGGAAGATCACCCGCGATGGCGAGGATGTTTGACGAAGTCGGCGAGAATTCAGCGATCAATTGATTGATGGCGGCGCTGTGGCCGTCGACGGATTTCTCCATGATGGTCTGGAAGCCCAACGCTTCCACCATCGCACGGACTTCGTCGGCAGCAGTAAAGACAACAATCCGTTCCGGAACACGCGCGCGGCCGAGGGCACTTAGAACATCTGCCAGCATTGCGCGCGCCAGGCCGGCACGGGCCCGGCCATCCAGTGCCGGAGTCAGCCGTTGTTTTGCACTGCCGAATTCTTTAACGGGCAACAGAACTGTTTTCATCGATGATAAACCTTGCCAGCCGCCCGGCGGCCGCGTCGTCGGACATTACAATATCCGTAATCTGAACGCCAATGCTGTCATATCGAATGGCAGCCGCGAGCTGCGAATCGCGACTGTCGATGACGATATTATCGAGAAACTCATGGTAATAGCGGGCGACGCCCGCTGCAGAAACTTCATAACCGCAGGCTTCCATCAATTTGGCGGCCGGGCCGCTGAACGCCGCATTTCCGATCAGCGGACTGATCGCAACCACTTCAGCCCGGGTGCAGCGCAGCGCGTCGCGAATTTCGTGCACCGCCAGCATCGGACCGATGCTGGTGACCGGATTACTCGGCGCAATGACAACCAACTGTGCGTCATGAATGGAACTCAGGACCGCCGGTGAGGCATGAGCATCGGCGGCGCCGGTATAGCTCACCCCCTGAACATCAGGTTTCCAGTGCTCCCGGACGAAAAATTCCTGAAACCCGAGGGTGCCCTCCGGCGTTTCGATTTTCGTCCGCACAGGATCATCGCTGGCAGGGAAAACCGCCGCGCGGACGCCGATGGCTGCAGCCATGCGGGCTGTGACTTCGGTCAGGGTCAGCCCAGATCGCAACAATTCCGTGCGGGCGATGTGCGTTGCGAGATCGCGGTCCCCGAGGCGGAACCAGGTCGGCAGCGCATACGCGCCAATCTCGTCGAGGCAGCGAAACGTCTCACTGCTCAGGCCCCAGCCTCGCACGGCATCCAGTTTTCCGGAAAGCCCGTAGGTAATCGAATCGATGTCCGGGCTGACGTGCAATCCCCAGACGGAGGTATCGTCGCCGACATTGACGATGACATGAATGTCTTCCTGAGGTATGACCTGAACCAGACCGCGCAGGAATTTCGCCGCGCCGGTGCCGCCGGCAAGGACGGTGTAATGGGCTTCACTCACCCGAACATTCTACGCGGCACGCAACCTGGGGGGCCAGAGGTCGAGAAGGGCCGGAGGGACTACTTGCTGGACATCTTCGATTTCGCCTTCCGTCGCCTTTCGATCGAGCAGACGAAAAACGGCGCGCGCAACGGTTTCCGCGTTTGAAGTGCTGTCGCCCTCGCGGGCCATGTACGTCGAGAGGATGGCAAAGAAGTCATTCCGGTTCCGCAATGGCAACGGCTTTCCATGCGGATCCCAATGCTCGAAATAAAGCCCGCGAATCAGCATCGGAAGCTGCTCACCGAGATAAAGAGCCTCGTCTTCGGTAAGATGGTCCCGCAAAGCGTGCAAAACGCTCCGGAGTGTAAGGTACGTTTTCCTGTGATCGGACGAATTCAACTCCAGCATCAAGTCTTTGAGCCAGCTATTCGTGCGTTGGATAGTGGAATCGAAAACATCCAGACCTGTAAACTTCATGCAAACCCAAGAGCACGTTGGATGCCGCCTGGTTCAGAATGTTAACTTTTTTAGCCGCAGATGA
>DASXLG010000058.1 GCA_036496425.1 Terriglobia bacterium
TGCGCCGGTATCGAGACAGGCTTCGGCATGCGAACCACGGTATCGGGTGGAGAGATGTTCCAGCCCTCAGTCCACTGCTTCGGCGGCGGCGCGTCCTTCCGCTGGCCGGCAGCTGCACCAGTGGAAACCCAGTGCTCGAGGGTTTCAATCTCTCCGGCGGTCAATGAAGGATCATTTGCGAAGTGTCCGATTGCGGAATCGGCGAACCACGGCGGCATTTTCCTGGAACTCACCATCCTCGCGATTGCGGCGGCTTTCGACTGTGTCTGCGCGTAGGTGAGTAACGGCATCGGTCCGATCTGTCCCGGCCGGTGACACGATTGGCAGTGGTTCTGCAGGATCGGGAGAACGTCCTTATAAAAGGTTGGATTCGTCGCGAGCATCAGGAAAAGCAGCGCCGTCATCAGGGAAATTCTATTACGGAACTCCACCTGCCGTCAGATCGGTGAGGATAATTATGCGTGCCCGCAACCTGGAGATAGCCGCGGACGAGGCCTTTTCCCGTGCCGCAGGAGCCCCGCTGATTCTGGGAAATCGTGTGCGGCTGCTGAGAAACGCGACCGAGAATTACCCGGCCTGGATCGATGCCATCCGATCGGCTGGCAAGTGGATCCATTTTGAAACCTACATCATCCATGATGATGAAACAGGCCGTATGTTCGCCGGTCTGCTGGCAGCGAAGGCGAAGGAAGGCGTGAAAGTGCGCCTGCTTTACGACTGGATCGGGGCCATGGGCAACTGGTCCGGTTTTTTCAGGAGGCTGAAGCAGGCCGGTGTCGAGGTTCGAGCTTTCAATCCGCCGCGTTTTGACAGCCCGCTGGGATGGGTTAATCGAGACCATCGGAAGATGCTCTCGGTGGATGGCCGCCTCGGCTACGTGACCGGGTTATGCGTCGGCGAGAGTTGGGTCGGCAACCACACTGTTTCGCCGGCTGAGCTGGATGCGTGGCGCGATACAGGGGTCGAAGTCGAAGGTCCCGCGGTGTCCGACATTGATCGCGCATTTGCCGAAACATGGACATTCGCCGGCGGCTCTGTTCCAGCGAATGAGCTGCCGCTTGCCGGCTCGATACCGGCCGCCGGTGATGTTGCCGTTCGCGTCGTCGCAAGCGCTCCAAGCGTCGGGCCCATTTACCGCACGGACCAACTGGTCGCCGCGCTTGCCCGCCGTTCGTTGTGGCTTGCGGATGCGTATTTCATCGGCACCAGTTCATATGTTCAGGCGCTGCGGTCGGCTGCCCAGTCGGGAGTGGATGTCCGGCTTCTGATTCCGGGCGTCTCCGACATTCCGGTTATCCGCGCCATGTCCCGCGCGGGACTCCGGCCTCTTCTCGAAGCCGGTGTCCGCGTCTTCGAGTGGAACGGCGTGATGATGCATGCCAAGACGGCCGTGGCGGACGGCTATTGGGCGCGAGTGGGTTCCACGAATTTGAATCTGGTGAGCTGGGTCGGCAACTGGGAACTGGATGTGATGATCGAGGATGAAGGTTTCGCAAGGAGCATGGAAGCGGCCTACCTCCACGACATGTCTCATTCCACGGAAATCGTGCTCGATGGGAAGCCGCGGCCGGCGGGTGTTGTGAGGCGCGCGCCGCGGCGCGGGCGCCAGTCCGGCAGCGCCGGCCAGACTGCCGCGCGCCTCGCACGATTGAGCCATGCCGTAGGCGCGGCGATTACAAACCGGAGACAGCTCGGGCCGGCCGAGCGGGTCATCATGTATTGGGGAGCGGGTCTTTTGGCAGTTCTGTCAGCGATATCGATTTACTGGCCTCGCGGTGTCGCATTCCCCATCGCCTTTCTGTGCGCCTGGATTTCGGCATCCTTGATTTTTCGCGCCATCAGGCTCTCCAGGTTTTAGCTTTCATCCATTTCCGATCGGCAAGTCTCCGCCTTGTCAGGCAGCGGACCTTCGTCTACCATGCTTTTCGCAGGTCACGACGATTCGGGAGATGAAGATGAAGACAAAGCGCGCAGCATCGACAAGCAAGGTTGCCGAAGGCACCAGCACTCCTAAGACGTCCGCAGGTAAAACCGCCGGCAAGAACGGCTCGCACGTACAGCGTGAAAACATACCCTGGGAAATCAATATTCCCGATCATGAGCCACGCAGCGACAGTCCCTCGTATGTTGTCGCCCGTAAAGTGATGAATGCCGTTGTTAAAGAGGTGAAGGAGTTCTTTCTGGGAACTCAAACGCCCTACCAGGACCATCATGGAGGCGGCCTGTGGGTGAAGGACCATGATGGCTGGTTGCTGGTCAAGAACCTGGCGGGCATGGAGTGGAGTCAGCAGTTTTGCGCCGATCCGCAAAAAGTGGATAAGTTGCGGCAGTTTGCCCAGCGGATTTACAGTGCTTTTCCTGAATCGTTGCCGGCCTTCAAACTGATGGGTTTTACCGACGTTGAAAATGTTCTCAATGAACCGATAACGTCGCCTGCACAAATCTCCCGCTGGTGTGATTCGATCTTCAATGCCAGCGTGCCTCTGGCCCAGCCGCGGCATACAGGTGTGGTGAAACCGGGTGGGAAGGGCGGTACTCCTCAGTTAGAGGGTGGAGTGCATCACTATCCGACTCCGATCACGGACATCCAGCTATTCAAACGTGACGATTTCCAATTATGGGTTCTCGATGAAGAGAAGCAACCGGCAGCCGTCGTGCCCGTCGATCACCGAGGGTCCAGCAACAGTAATCTTCGCGTCGCTTATGCGACGCCCGGTAGCGCGCTTCACAAAAAGCTCGTGGCCGCGCAAAGCAAAAACCAATACCTGCAGGTTGGTGGTGAACATCCCATGGCAAAACAGGCGTTTGCTGTTCAAAATGCCGAGGATGCAAAGAAGGGTCAACCGTCGTGAAGGGCAACCAAACTTTTTAGCCGCAGATGACGCGGAT
>DASXLG010000059.1 GCA_036496425.1 Terriglobia bacterium
GACCGCTACGACGGTGGCCGGAGTCTCCTGCACCGGCGCGGACGCAGATGGCACACCGGCCGCTTTTGTTTCGGACGGCCGCGAAGAACATGCAGAGATCAGAAATCCGGAAAGGACGAGCGGGAGACAAAGTTGGCTTAAACGCTCTGAAAACATCGTATTGCATCTCTCCTTCAGTCTAGAGTAGACGATGGGCGTCCGGAAAAGCCGCTCGATTTACGATTTTTAACCTAGCGCCGGAGGCGCGACAGAACGTGGAAGACGCGCTGCTCGTAGACAGACTGCACTTCGGTTTCACGATCACCTTCCATTACCTGTTTCCCCAACTCACGATGGGGCTTGCGCCTCTCATTGTGATTCTCAAGACGCTTGGGCTGTGGAAAAAAGACGAGCGCTACAACCGCTCGGCGCGCTTCTGGGCGAAAATCTTCGCAATCAATTTCCTGCTGGGCGTCATTACGGGCATCCCGATGGAGTTTCAGTTCGGCACCAACTGGGCAAGGTTCGCCCGCTATTCGGGCGGCGTGATCGCGACTTCGCTTGCGATGGAAGGGGTTTTCGCTTTCTTCCTGGAATCCTCCTTCCTGGGCTTATTTCTCTACGGCGAACGGCGGATCGGTCCAAAATGGCACTGGTTCGCCGGTTTCATGGTGTTCCTGGGTTCGTGGTTGTCCGGTTACTTCATCATCGTGACCGACGCCTGGATGCAACATCCGGTGGGATTCGAGGTCGCAAGCGATGGGACCGCCCACTTGAACAGCTTCCAGGCACTGCTGACGAATCCGTGGGCATTCTGGCAGTACATCCACAACATGAGCGGCGCTCTCATCACCGGAGCTTTCGTCATGGCTTCAGTCGGCGCTTTCTATGTTTTATCGCGCCGGCAGACCGAACATGGACAGGTGTTCCTGCAGCTCGGTGTGATCGCGGCCTTGATCGCCTCCGTTTTTCAATTGTTCCCGTCCGGCGACGGGCAGGGAAAGATGGTCACGGATCACCAGCCGGTGACGCTCGCGGCGATGGAAGGACAGTTCAATACGGAAGCCGGCGCGCCGATTGTCATCCTCGGACAACCGAACGTCGGGGAACGTAAGCTGGATAATCCGCTGATTGTCCCGAAGATGCTGAGTTTCCTGACGTACCGGCACTGGCAGGCGGTGGTCAGGGGCTTGAACGATTTTCCGCAGGAGCAATGGCCGGACAACATCCCACTGTTGTATTTCAGCTACCACATCATGGTCGGCCTGGGCACGATCTTCATCCTCATTACTTTTGCCGCGGCACTGCTGCTGTGGCAAAGAAAACTGTTCACCGCCAGATGGATGCTATGGATTCTGATGCTGAGTTTCCCGTTTCCGTTCATCGCCAATACGGCAGGATGGATGGTGGCCGAACTCGGGCGCCAGCCCTGGCTGGTCTACGGCCTGATGCGGACGTCGCAAGGCATCTCACCGATGGTTTCCTCCGGCAATGCCTGGTTCACGCTGCTCGGCTTTATGGGGATGTACACGGTGCTCGGCATTCTGTTCCTTTTCCTGGTCTGGCGTGAGATCGAACACGGTCTGGAATTCATGGGGAGCGATGCCTGATGGAAACGTTGTGGTTCGTCCTCATCGGGCTCATGCTGATTGCTTATGTTGTGCTGGACGGTTTTGATATCGGCGCCGGAATCGTGCAGCCTCTGGTCGCAAAAACCGAGCGGGAGCGGGCGCTGGTCCTGCGAAGCATCGGCCCCGTGTGGGATGGTAATGAGGTCTGGCTGATCGCCACCGGCGGGGCCCTCTACTTCGCTTTTCCGCTGCTTTACGCTTCGAGTTTCAGCGGCTTCTATCTTCCGCTGATCATTGTGTTATGGCTGCTGATGCTCCGCGGCGTCGGGATCGAATTGCGCTCGCATGTGGATCACGACATGTGGCGGTCGTTTTTCGATTTTGTCTTCAGCGCTGCGAGCCTGCTGCTGGCGCTGTTCTTCGGCGCCGCTATCGGCAATGTCGTTCGCGGCGTGCCGCTCAACAGTGACGGATACTTCTTCGAGGCTCTGTGGAGCGACTTTCGGACCGGACCTCAGCCGGGCATTCTCGACTGGTACACGGTGCTCACCGGAATTCTCGGGATGGTGACGCTGGGAATTCACGGCGCGAACTGGGTCGCCCTGAAGACCGACGGAGCCGTCAATCAACGCGCCGGACGCGTTGCGCGCAACGGGCTGTGGCTGCTCGCCCTGTTAACGGTGCTGAGCCTGGGCGCGACGATCCACGTGCGTCCGGAAGTCCTCGACAATTTCCGCGCCCGCGCGTGGGGTTGGGTGATTCCAACCGGTGTGACGGTTTCGCTGATCGGAATCCGGTATTTCCGGACGCATGGCCGTGATCTGGCGGCGTTCCTCTGTTCGAGCGGATACATCGCATCGATGCTCGGCGGCGCAGCATTCGCACTGTATCCGAACGTGCTGCCGGCAAGTACGGGACCGACATATAACCTCACGATCTATAACTCGCAAACGGGCGGGTACAGCCTTCGTGTCGGTTTGGCATGGTGGCTGGCCGGCATGGCCCTCGCTATTGCTTACTTTGTCTTCCTATACCGTTTCTTCCAAGGTAAGGCGGTTCTCGAGGAGAAATGAGGCGGGTGGCAATCCGCGGGATGGACAAGTGACAAGGAAGTCACGAACAAAAGACATGGTGGTGACAACTCCATTTGCGAGTTCGATTATCTTGTCGGTGAGGTCACAGGAGAAGTTACATTGTGAATACACGGGGGTGGCTCCACAGTGCTCCTGTGGCCTCAAACCACTCATCTTCCAATCACTGGTAAAACACGTAAATAAAGGCCTCTCGTGGTTGTTTTGGGGCCTCAGTTGCAAATAACTGAGAGAATGCCCATGACAAACTCTTCGATTTTGCAATCTGTTTTGCGCACGGCAAGGATCCACGGGAAGTCTTCCGCCCTCTATGACGTAGCATTTCGCGGCTTGAACAAGTGTGTGTACTACCGGGTTCTTCAGTGCCTCGTGATCGAGACTGTTAACGAGAAATGCCTCTCACTGCCTCCACAGTTCCATTTCGAGAGAATGGAGCCGTCCGGGTTATTAAAATTTGCTAAAAACGACGTTTACGAACTGACTCCCCGATTCATCCACGCCAGCGCTGAAAAGGGTGATGAATGCTATGCGATCCTGGAAGGGGACGCCCTCGCCAGTTACGGCTGGTACTCCAGCCGGCCGACACTGTTGGACAACGAGGATCTGATCCTGCGATTCGGCAGCGGCTACGTTTATATGTACAAAGGATTTACGCTGTCCACATACCGCGGGCAGCGGCTCCACGCGATCGGAATGACGCGATCGCTGGCGGCGTATAAGGCCAAGGGCTTCAAGGGACTCATTTCTTATGTGGAGTCGAACAATTTCGACTCGCTACGATCGTGTTATCGCATGGGATATCGGGACTGCGGACTGATGCGCGTGATCCGGGCTGGCGGTAAATACTTCTTCACGCGCCAACCGTCGTGTGAACAGTATGGCCTGGCCGTGGAAATGAATCCGCAATTCCCGGGTTCTCAGGCGGCCTGACGCTCGTAAGCAACTAAATCCCTACCACAAACGTCAACCGGCTCCCGTCGGGGAGCATGATGGATTTCGCGCAGGCGGAATGCTGATTTTTAGAACGATCGGCCGAGGGCTTGGCAGGATAGGCGTCGAAGGACAGCGTCGTACCCGGGGCAAGCAACCGTCTCGACAAGCCCGCGACGATCGTGGCGCCAGGTGCTGGGAATTCAATCACCCAATTATCCGAACCGCCGTCTTCGTTCTTCACATCGAAATATACATGAATGTGCGGATTGCTCCATTCGAGGCGCGTGATGACGCCTTTCAACGTCAGCGTGGCCGAAACATCGTACTGCGCGGCGGTCGCGTGGTGAGCCGACGCGGCAGACGGCAACAGCGCTGTGAGCATTCCCAGCGCCGCCACCATAAGGATTTTTTCCAATGACTTAGAGGGGTCCGCTCAGTTTCGCGTCGCGTTCCAGCGGGCTTGAATGGTCGATTGTCCACGGCCGCGATTGCGGCCACCGCCGCCCGGGAAGCCGCCGATATTGCTGTTGTTATTGTTTGCGGGAAGCGTCACATTGCCGCCCATCCGGTCTCCGGCATCACCTTGAACCGCTCCCGAGAATTGCATCTGAAAATTGTTGGTGCCGTTTTGCGTCTGCGTATAGAAGGTGACGTAGTTCCCGTTGAGGGAGCCACGAATCGGAATGGTGCCATATCCCCGTGGGTCCGTGATGGTGCCTTGCAGATTGTTGCCGTTTTGCCGAACGGACAGCTGCAGGGTCATGTATTGCGCTCCGTCTGTCGTCACCGTCCAGTTTCCGGACAGATCGCCGGGGATGACGGACGAAACCTGGGAAGCGGGCTGGTTCGAAGGAGGAGCCACCAGTCTAGCGGGACCGGACGCCGCCGCGGCGGCGCTCCCCGGGGGCGGGATCGTGATCGTCACATCCAGCGGGTTTTCCAGCTTGAACATGAGCTGGGTTTCCGAATTGATTTTGACCTGTTCGCCCTTGCTCACAACGGCTCCGCCGCCACCACCGGCGCCGGCTCCAATGACCGCTCCGGTCTTGCCGCCGAGAATGCCGCCGAGAATGCCGCCGACCGCTGCGCCCACGCCCACGTTCCGCGCGGCCTTCTTCCCTTCCGAAGATCCGGTCTGCTCAAACGTATTGCTGGTGACGGTGTAGGGATCCTTGCCGATGAAAAGCCTGTCGAGCTGCACTTTGAGCTGGCTGGTGCCGCTCAGCTTTCCTGCCGATTGGACATCCGTAACTTTAACAAAGACATCGGAACGTCTTGGAAATACGGTGTCATTGCCCACGACGACGGGCTTATCCAGAGAGGCCTTGAAGGTCTGATTGGGATGGCTCGTCTCGGTGTCGATCGAGTCGATCATCCGGATGTAAACCTCGGTCCCGGCGGGAATGGTGATCTTCTTGATCGTCGGCTCCGGAGGTGGTGGGGGCGCCGGTGGCGCCACTTGCGTCTGCGGCGCCGGCAGCGTGATCGCATCGGAAGTGGGCTGATTGGATGCCGTCTGCTGCGAAGGAGGGGCGGCAGGCGCCGGAAGCGGAGCGGGAGCAGGGGCCACTGCCGGAGCCGGCCGGGCCGCCCGTTTCAGAGCGGGCGCAGGCTCTTCCTTTACGATATCCGCCGGTTTCGGCTGGGGGGCGGATGCCGCTTCCACAACGCCGGGGTTTGACGGGGGTGTTGCCGCCGCCGGCTGCGGCGCCTTCTCGCTGGGCAAATCTCCCTGCGGCGGAGCGCACGACACCATAACAGCCGCTAGAAGAATGACAAGCCCGTAAAATAGACTCCCTCGCTGGCGGTTCATTCAGAAATCCTCCTTCGGCAAAACAGTAGGTATCAGACGTTTAACAACGGATACCGTTACCGGAAAACTGTTCTATTTTACCTGGAATTCACCCGGCGTGCCGAGGGCGTTTCAAAACATCGTGTTGTTGTTTTTCGATGTCTCGGGGACTTCCTGGACGGCGTCCCAATGCTCGACGATCTTGCCATCTTCCAGCCTGAAGATGTCGATGACCGCCTTCCCCCTGGTACCGGGAACCGCGACATTGTGGCTGTGAACCACGACCAGATCGCCTTCGGCGATCAGTCGCTTGAACTCGACGCGCAATTGCGGATTGGCGCCGGTGATCCACTTGACGAAGCCGATGAACGGTTCCGGTCCGTCGGCAGCGTTCGGATTATGCTGACGGTACTGAGACCCGATATAGCGCTTCACGGCCTCTTCCGGCTGCTTTTGATTGAACGCCATGTCATAAAATGCCTGAACGTTCGCTTTGTTCTGCTCGAGATTGTTTGACATTATTTTCTGCCTTTCAGATACATCAACGGCCAATGAAGGGGAAGAAACCACAAGAAGCACAAAAGGCACAAGAAGAATCTTTTATAGTTTCTATCTGACTCTCACACTCGGCTCAACTGACAGTCCCGGCCATCAGCTGATGGGCCTCGACTGCGTGCTCAGGCCGTAATTTTACGAGCCGCCAACCCTTCGATCTGCTCCCTGCTGGAGAGACCGACCAAGCGGTCTGCTTCACGTCCATCCCTGAAAAGAATCAGCGTCGGGATTCCGCGAAGGTTGAAGCGGGAAGACACGGACGGGTTATCGTCCACGTTGATCTTGTAGACCTTGGCATCACCTTTCAGTTTTTCGGCGGCAGCTTCAACCGCCGGCGCCATCGCGCGGCATGGGCCGCACCAGGGCGCCCAGAAATCGACCAGGATCGGTTCTTCCGACTGCACCAGTTCATCGTCAAGAGCGGCTTCGCTGATGTCACGCACGTAGGTACTCATAGGATCTCCTTTCAACTTCCACTGTCGGATCGGGAAACTGCAAGGCAAGCACCAATCGGTAAATGGTTGAAATTTTTGAGAGAAGGCGAGATCGCGAACGGCGGAGTCGCGAAACACTTCGTGAAATCACGAAGAGAATCGCGAAAGGGCCATTCCCCGCCTTTCCAAGGCGGGGTGCCCGAGCGATCAGCACGTTAGAACGCGAGGGCGGGGCGGTTATCAAGGAACCGCGCAGCGCACATTATTTGTTGATGGAAGTTACTAACCGCCCCGTCTGCGCCGCCAGGGAACGGGCCCATTAATTAATGGCGCAGCCACCCCGCCTTGGAAAGGCGGGGAATGGTCCCCTGGCCCAGGCTTTGTGCGAAGCCCTATCTTCTCGCTCCCTGCGGCAAAGCTTCTTTGCGGAAGCCGGCGGGAGCATCGAAAGTCGACGCCGGTATGGCCTGGTTGTGGAACTCGACGATTTCGCTGACCGACTGTACAGCGCCGTTACGATACGACGTATGCCGGACCGGAATACCGGCAAATCCCTGCTCCTGAACCGTGCCGTTGAACATGATTCGATCGGCGGCGGCCGGTGACATCGCTTTGACGAATTCGGCGAGCTGCCGGGCCACGTCGAAGTCTCCCGGCGCCAGTCCGAATTCTTTCGGATCGACAGTACACACTTCCTCGGTCTTCTGCGCGCCGACGTAGCCCTCATATTTCGTGCATGCCCACTGCCCCACCTTGTCGGAGCCGGCGGCGCGATACTGTACTTTCGGCGCTGGAGCGGCATTCGCGCCCGGCAGGCCACCGCGGCCGCGCATCATCTGTTCGACAATCTTGCGCTGCTCCGGGGGAAGATTGGCAAGTTGGGACTGTACTTGAGACATTGCGGAGTCCGCCTGCTGCCGCAGCCGGTCGGCATCGGCTTTGGTGATTTCGGTATAGGTCTTCTTGTTCATGTCGACCATCAAGGCCGTCTGGTTCTGCCCGTCAAAAATGAAAGCCATCGGATTACCGGCGGCGCTCGATTCCGCGCGGATGTGGGTCTTGTCCATCTGAACCTGGTTTGTTACCGATTGGCCGTTCGTGGTTTCTTTCTGAACGAACACCACGCCCTGAGCCTGCGCGAAAACTGCAGTTGAACAGATCGCGATTGAAAGAAGTGTCACTATTGCACGTTTCATAAATCCTCCGCAGCAATAGTGATAACGTAAAGGCCGGTCCAATTCAATAAAATGGAACTGAAACAATGCAGTCCACTTGTATTCCTTCTCGATGTCGATAACACGCTCCTCGATAATGACCGGATCGAGCAGGACCTGAGCGAGCACCTGACTGCCATGTTCGGCCGCGAGGCGTGTGACAGGTATTGGAACATCCTGGAGCAAATGCGGCGCGCGTTGGGATACGCCGACTTTCTCGGTGCGCTGCAGCGCTACCGCAGCGAGCACCTTCACAATCCACGGGTTCTCGAAATATCTTCGTTTCTGGTGAACTATGCGTTCAGCGACCGTTTATATCCGAAGGCCCTCGACCTCGTGACCTGGCTGAATAGCCGGTGGCCGGCAGTGATCTTTTCGGATGGAGACGCCGTCTTCCAGCCGCGTAAAGTTGAACGTTCCGGCCTCTGGTCCGCCGTCGAGGGCCGCGTGCTCATCTACATTCATAAGGAGCAGATGCTTGACGATGTCGAGCGCTGGTATCCTGCCGGGCATTACGTCTTCGTGGACGACAAACTCCGTCTCCTCAGCGCAGTTAAAGAAAAATGGGGAGACCGCGTGACCACGGTGTTCCCACGCCAGGGCCATTACGCAAATGATCCATCCACAAAGACTTATCCGCCGGCGGACATTACCGTCGAGCACATAGGCGATCTGGCCGAACAAATCTCTAACACTTTCGATCGATGATCCCCAAGCGTGATCTGAATCTATTGACCGTCAACACGGGCTCTTCCAGCTTGAAACTGGCTGTCTATCATTTCGGCGAAACGGAAACCTGCACGTTCTCGGCGAACATCGACCGGATCGGGCAGCAGAAGGTTCCGGATCATGGAACAGCTCTCCGCATTCTTCTGGAGCGGATTCAACGTGAAGCTATATATTCGAGGCTCGATGGCGCCGGCCACCGCGTCGTGCTCGGAGACAGGCGGTGCCTTGAGCACCAGCTGATTACAAAACGCCTGTCCGCTGTCTTCCAGGAACTCGTACAGTCCGCTCCGGATCATGTACCACAGGTGATCGAAAGCATAAGCACCCTCGAGAGCAGCTATCCCGGCATGCCGCAAGCGGCGTGCTCGGATTCTGCCTTTCACAGCCGGATGCCCCGAGTATCGCAAATGTACGCGCTGCCGTTGCGACTGTTTGAGCAAGGGGTGTTGCGCTACGGGTTTCATGGCCTGTCCTGCGAATACATCATGCAGGAGCTGGATTCTCTCGATCCGGCGGCGGCAAACGGCCGCGTGATTATTGCGCACCTGGGAAACGGCTCCAGTGTCACAGCAGTCGATCATGGAAAGAGCATCGACACCTCGATGGGCTTCACGCCGATGTCGGGTCTCGTCATGGGAACCCGCTGCGGCGATGTGGATCCCGGTGTGTTGCTGCATCTCATGGATCGCGATGAGATGACGTCAAGGGGACTGAACGACCTTCTTAATAAAAAGTCGGGCCTGCTTGGCCTCTCGGAACACAGCGCGGATATGCGCGATCTGATTGAACGTGAAGCTGCGGATGCGCGCTGTGCGGACGCGATAACGGTATTTTGCTACCACGTTCGCAAATTCATCGGGGCATACACCGCCGCTCTTGGCGGCCTGGACACTGTCGTTTTTACGGGTGGCATTGGTGAACATTCGGCCGTCATTCGCGAGCGCATCTGCACGGGGTTGAATTGCCTCGGTATCACACTCGATAGCGACGCGAACCGTATCGATGCGGGGATTATTTCGGCGAAAAGCAGTCTCGTTACTGTCAGAGTTATTCGGACCGACGAGGACCTGATGATTGCGCGGCACACGTCACAGGTAATTACAAACAGCAAGACATGACAACGGGGGAATATGACGATCGAATTCGACGCCAGTCTGTCCACTGCGGTTGACGGGCCGCCCGTATCCAAACCGGAACAGCATCAAACCGCGGGACCGCTGTCCCCCGAGCAACTCGCCGGAATGCACCGCTATTGGAGCGCCGCGAATTATCTGACCGTAGGCCAGATCTATCTTCAGGAAAATCCGCTGCTCCGGGATCCGTTACGCCGCGAACATATCAAGCAGCGCCTTCTGGGCCATTGGGGAACGTCAGCCGGCCTTAATTTCATTCTCACCCATCTGAACCGCCTTATTACAGAGCGCAACGCGGATCTGGTTTGCGTCATCGGCCCCGGCCACGGCGGACCGGCGGGCAATGCGCATGCATGGCTGGACGGCACATACAGCGAGATCTATCACCCGATCACACAGGACGAAACCGGCATGCGGATCCTCTTCCGCCAGTTCTCGACTCCCGGCGGGGTATCCAGCCATTGCGGCGCCCACCTGCCGGGATCGATTCACGAAGGCGGCGAGTTGGGTTATTCGTTGCTGCATGCGTATGGGGCGGCATTCGACAATCCCGATCTCATCGTCGCATGCATCATTGGCGACGGAGAGGCGGAAACCGGTCCTTTGGAAGGCAGCTGGAAAGGTAACAAGTTTCTCAATCCGGTCCACGACGGCGCCGTCCTCCCGATCCTTCATTTGAACGGCTACAAAATATCGGGCCCGACAGTGTATGCCCGTATTCCCGAAGACGAACTGATCAGCCTGTTTCGCGGCCATGGCCATGCGCCCCTTCTGGTTTCCGGTGACGACCCGACAGCGGTCCATCAGGAGTTTGCCGCAGCGATGGACCGGTGCTACGAAACAATTCGCGACATACAACGCACTACGAGGAGCAGCGGGTTCACCACCCGACCCGCCTGGCCGATGATCATCCTCCGCACGCCGAAAGGATGGACCGGACCTAAAATCGTGGATGGCATCCCCATCGAAGGGACCTTTCGAGCTCATCAGGTTCCCATCGCAACAGTCCGTGAAGATCCGGCGCACCTCAAGCTGCTGGAAGAATGGATGCGCAGTTACAAACCCGAAGAATTGTTCGATCGTGATGGCCGGCTGGTACCGGAACTCGCCTCGCTTGCGCCGCGAGGCGATTGCCGCATGAGCGCGAATCCGCACGTGAACGGCGGCCGGTTGCTCACCGACCTGGAACTCCCGAATGTTGCGGATTACGCTCTCGACATTCCTGGTCCCGGCCAGGTATCTGCTGAAGCTCCGCTCAAGCTCGGCGAGTTCCTGCGCGATGTCATTGGGATGAACCCCAGCACTTTCCGGCTTTTCTGTCCGGATGAAACCGCATCGAATCGATTGAATGCCGTCTTCGATGCGACCTCACGGTGCAGCGTGGCGGAGCGCGTTTCGCTCGACGATCATGTCTCGCCGGATGGCCGGGTCCTGGAAGTGTTGAGTGAGCACTGCTGCCAGGGCTGGCTGGAAGGATACATTCTCAGCGGAAGGCACGGGCTGTGGTCCTCTTACGAAGGATTCGCGCAAATCGCGGATTCCATGCTGACGCAGCACGCCAAGTGGCTGAAGGAATCCAGAAGCCATCCCTGGCGGCGGCCCATCGCTTCGTTGAACGTGTTTTTGTCGAGCCACGTCTGGCGGCAGGACCATAACGGATACAGTCACCAGGCGCCGGGATTCGTCGATAACGCGCTGGTTCAGAAAAGCGAAATCGTTCGAATCTACTTTCCGCCGGACGGCAACTGTCTGTTGCACGTCATGGATCACTGCCTGCGCACGCGGAATCTGATCAATGTCGTCACCTGCGGCAAACAGCCTCAGTTGCAGTGGCTCTCCATGCATGAAGCACGCGAACACTGCTCCCGCGGCATCGGTGTATGGAAATTCGCAAGCAACGATGAGGCCGGCGATCCGGACGTCGTTCTCGCTTGCGCCGGAGACGTCCCCACGACGGAAACCATAGCGGCGGCATGGCTGTTGCGTAAGCACGTCCCCGATCTCAAACTGCGGCTGGTCAATGTCGTCGATATCTGCGCCATGATGCGAGACGATGTACACCCGCACGGCATGGATAACATCGAGTTTGAAAGTTACTTCCCGAGAAGCGTTCCCGTCATTTTCGTTCATCACGGCTACGGCTTCGCCATCCGGAGCATCGTGCAAGGCCGGCCTGGAGACGACAGGTTCCATGTACGCGGGTATATCAATGAAGGAACGACCACCACTCCGTTCGACATGGTCGTCCTGAACCAGGTCGACCGTTTCCACATTGCGATCGATGCGCTACGGAGAGCGGAGCGGCTTCGCACAAAGACGCTGGACCTTGTCGACGCGCTTCAGCATAAACTCACAGAGCACGTTCTTTACACACGCGAGCACCTTGTGGATCTGCCTGAGGTTGCGAACTGGCATTGGACAGATGATTTCAGCGACCCGATTGCGCCTCCGCCCGCTATCAAAGCAGGTGCGCAGACTTTCACGAATGCTTGAGGTCTTGACGGGAGATACCTTGTGACTCGACACTTCGACGCCATCATTATCGGTACCGGCCAGGCCGGGCCGTCTCTGGCTGCCCGCTTCAGCGCTTCGGGAATGACCGTCGCGATCATTGAACGCAACAAATTCGGCGGAACCTGCGTCAATACGGGGTGCATTCCGACAAAGACGCTCGTTGCCAGCGCCTACGCCGCACATACGGCCCGGCGAGGTGCGGATTATGGGTTCTCGATATCCGGAGACGTTCAGGTGGATATGAAACGGGTGAAAGCGCGCAAAGACGAAGTCGTGGCGCGCTCGAACAGCGGTGTCGAAGAATGGCTCCGCGGGCTGGCCGGCTGCACGGTCATTCAGGGCCATGCGCGGTTTGAATCTCCTCGAACCGTCCGCGTCAACGACGACGTTTTGGAAGGCAGCAAAATCTTCATCAATGTGGGCGGCCGGGCCTCGATCCCAACGATACCAGGCCTTGATGACATTCCATTCCTGACGAATTCATCGATGATGGAGGTCGATTTCATTCCCAGACACCTGATGATCGTCGGGGGAAGTTACATCGGGTTGGAATTTGCCCAGATGTACCGCCGCTTCGGCAGTGAAGTCACAATTCTGGAGATGGGGCCGCGCCTCGCCGGGCGTGAAGACGAGGATATTTCCGACGCGATCCGCGAGATTATCGAAACGGAAGGAATAAGAGTTCGTCTGGGCGCCAAATGTATTTCGATGTCGATTCGAGGCGAGGATATTGCCGTCGGCCTTGATTGCGGGCAAGAGCCGAAAGAGTTTGTGGGCAGCCACGTTTTACTGGCCACCGGACGCGTACCGAACACGCAGGATCTGGGTCTGGACAAAACCGGAGTCGGTGTGAATCCGCGTGGCTATATCACCGTTGATGATGAGCTTCGAACCAGCGCGCCGGATATCTGGGCGATGGGAGACTGCAATGGGCGCGGCGCCTTCACCCATACGGCTTACAACGATTATGAAATTGTCGCAGACAATCTCCTTGCCGGAGGCCGGAGGCGGGTTTCAGACAGGATCCCGACTTACGCACTCTTCATCGATCCACCGCTCGGCCGCTGCGGCATGAGCGAAAACGAGATCCGTAAATCCGGAATTCCGGCATTGGTTGTGCACTACCCGATGAAACGGGTAAGCCGCGCCGTTGAGAAAGGCGAGACTCAAGGACTGATTAAAATCAGCGTGCATGCAGAAACCAAACAGATCCTTGGCGCCGCCATCCTGGGCACCGGCGGCGACGAGGTGATTCATGTCCTGCTGGATCTGATGTATGCGAAAGCGCCGTACACGCTTCTGCAACACGCAATGCATATTCACCCGACCGTCTCGGAGTATCTGCCAACCATAATGTCCAAACTGCAGCCGCTGTAGTCTTCAGTTCCGGTTGCCCAACACGCGATCCAGATTGAAGGCGGCACTGATCAGCGCGAGATGCGTGAAACCTTGGGGGAAATTGCCGAGCGCTTCACCTTGCGGCCCCGTCTGTTCGGCATAGAGCCCGAGATGATTCGCGTAACCGAGCATACGCTCGAACAAAAGCCTCGCTTGATCGAGTTTTTCAGGGATGGTCTGGCCGGCGCGCGTCAACGCCTCGACCAGCCAGAACGAACACATATTGAACGTGCCTTCCTCGCCCGGCAGACCGTCGACGCCAGGCTGAGGCGGATAACGGTATACGAGGCTGTCGCTTACCAGACCGCCGCGGCGGGGACTTTCAAGAATCGCAGAGATCGTACTGAGCATTCGTGGATCGTTGGGAGCCATAAAGAACGTCAGGGGCATGATCAGTAGCGAGGCGTCCAGATCGCTGCTCTCGTAAGATTGAGTAAAGGCCCGGCGCTTCTCATTCCAACCTCGGGTCATCACTTCTTCATAAATGCGGTCCCGCTCCCGGATCCATTTCTCACGTTCCCCGGGTAGAGCGCGCTTGTCCGCCAGCCGGGCGCCCCGATCGAGTGCGACCCAGTTCATGACCTTCGAGTAGACGAAGTTCTCTTCCCGGTTACGCATCTCCCAGATGCCGGTATCCGGACGTTGCCAGTTCTCGCAGATCCAATTCAGACGGCTTCGGAGTTTCACCCACATATCGTACGAAACCGGGCTCACGTACTTGTTATACAGATACACCGAGTCCATGAGTTCACCGTAGACATCGGCCTGAAACTGCGAAGCCGCGGCATTCCCGATACGCACGGGGCCGGACCGGCAGTATCCTTCCCAGTGATGCAGGACTTGCTCAGGAATCTCGCGATCTCCATCGATAGTCAGGAGTGGAGGAATAGCCATTCCTGAATGAAGATGCTTCGATGCATAGTTGTGGAGCCAGCCTATAAAGCCCGCCGCCTCGCGTTTGAAACCGATGCGGAGAAATCCGTAGACCGTGAAAGCCGCATCCCGCGCCCATGTGTAACGGTAATCCCAGTTGCGGACGCCGCCGATGACTTCGGGAAGGCTGGTAGTCGGGGCGGCAACAATGGCTCCGGTCGGTTCGAAAGTAAGAAGTTTCAGGACCAACGCCGATCTCTGCACCTGTTCACGCCAGCGTCCATGGTACGTACATGCGGAAAGCCACGTATGCCAATAACGCACCGTGGTCGCGAAAAGCTCATCGGCTTCGTTCGCAGTCGGAGCACAAGGAGTGTCGGGAGCGTCTTCGTGGCCCTTGAGAATAAAGACCTGCGACTGGCCCTCCTCGAGCTTGAACTCCGCTGTAACGGCCTGCCCATTCCGGCTTAAAGGAACCGTCGAGGAGAGCACGAGCGTCAACTCCCCTGAACTGAACGCGGCTCCGTTGGCATCAAGCCGTGTCTCATGCGCCTTGCGGCCATAGTCGAATGCGGGAAAACAAACGGCTGAAATCGTCACCGCACCTTTGACGCAGCGGATACGGCGACAAAGATGATGATACCAGGGTGAATCCGGCGGAAGACCAACGGGCATGAAGTCTTCCAGTTCGGCGATTCCATCCCGGAGCAGGAACCGCGTGACGAGGATATTGGTCGAGGGTAAATAGAGTTGTTTGTGACGAACGTCATCCCCAATCGGGCAAACCTGGAACCTGCCTCCCTTGGTGTCGTCCAGGATTGCCCCAAAGATACTGGGCGAGTCGAAGTGAGGGTAGCAATACCAGTCGATCGAGCCATTCATACCAACCAGCGCAGCGGTTCGCATGTTGCCGATGATTCCGTAATTTTCGATAGGCTGATAGGACATCGAAGACCCTTTCTCCGGATGTTGCCGGCTCCTCAAAGCACTTGCAGTACCGTGATGGCCTGGCTGATCTACAAATAGAAATCAGGCCGGCACGGAGCGCCGGATGTAATGACGGATTGCCACCAGTTGACTGAACATTACCACCTGGCCAACACGATCTGGAAATCGCTGTCCTTAACTGTATGGACCCTGAACCAGTAACAAAGCCGTCCCTGCGGGGCGATTTGGATCGAGCGTTGCTCATGCGAAGCACCCGGAGAAAAGACGATCATGAGCAAAAAAGATTCTGTCCGGCAATTAACACCTGGCCGGATGACTGCGCAACCTCATCTTCACGAAAATACAAATGAGATTCAAGCGTATGGCACTGTCTTGCATCTGGTTCCGCTCGATCTGGAAGAGCCGGTAAGGCTCGAGATCACTGGACAGCTGAATCGACTGGCTGCCAAGCTCGGCGATGACGGCACCAATGATCTTCTGGTCAGCGACGTGTTGCGCACGAATGAAATGGAGGTCTGGTTTCTGAGCGAACATCTCGTTGACGTACCGCTCATCGCGACCGGCAGAAAATCAAGAACCGCCGTTTAAAACCTGAATTCCGCAGCAAGGAGATCCGCAAAAGGAAGGCCAAATGCAGCTGATCTGACATGCCCATCCAGATTCTCCGGAATGAGCTGCCTGAAGGCCTGCAACAATTACTGATAGCGGGAATTTCTTCCGCAATCGGCGTTCAAAAAGGCCTATGGAAGGTCGATATCACGTCAGAACCGGAAGCAAACGCGTGGGATGTCGAAGTCATCGGGCCTCAGAATTTTCAGTGGGCCCGGAGGTTTTCCGGGGAAGATCGCGACGTAGAAGTCATATGCGAAGCTATCCGTGCGGCAGTAATGGAACAGGCAGCTTAGCAGCGGAACTCCAGATGGGCACATCGACGTGACAGTATGGAATCGAGAGGTCTTCCTTGTACAGGTGGTTCTTTCTTTCTCTCACACTCCTCTTACCTCTGGAACTGCTCGGCCAGGAGACTGTTATTCCTTCAGCAGGGCGCGCCGCTCAGATCCAGGAAGAGAGCCAGGAGAAAGCACGCCAGCTGGCTTCCGAATCACCCCCGGCAAGTGACAATTCCCTCCGCAACCTCGGAAAGTTGATTCACTTCGTACCGATCCACTTCGGAGTGGAAGGATTAGGACCGGGAGCCGGTCCCGCAATCCACTCCAGACTCCTTCAGGAGACCGACGGCGGACACCTTGCGCTCCGGTTATGGGGACGCCTGGCAATCCACGAATTCTATACGGCCGGTGCCGGCCTGGAATTCAAGACTGCTTCTCCGTATAACGCGACGTTCGCGCTTGAGGGTTCACACTCGGACTTGCCCCAACTCGAATACTACGGGCCAGGCCCAGACTCCTCGATTCACAATCGCACGGACTTCAGGAGAGAAGACACCCTTTTCAATTTGCGGGCAGCAGTACACACCGGCCACGCTCTGGCGGCTTGCCGGGTCGGCGAACTTTTGTTGAATGTCGGCACCGGCACCAACGACAAGCTTGCGAGCACACAATCGGTATTTGGACCGGACCAGGCACCCGGGATCGCTGTTCAAAGCAATTACCTGATTCCCGGCTGTTCCGCTCAAATCGATCTGCGGGACTTTCCTGAAGACCCGCATAAGGGGACATTTGTAGCGGCGACCTTCGACCGCTACTTCGCACAAAACCAGACTCGTTTCTCTTTCTCCCGCCCGTCGATAATGGCGGAACAGTACATTCCGTTTTTTAATGGCAAACGAGTGATAGCGCTTCGAGCCAGGACAGAACTGAGTTTTCATTCGGACAATCAGGTTGTTCCCTTTTATCTTCAGTCCACGCTGGGTAGCGATACGGACCTGCGCGGTTTCCGCCGCTATCGTTTCTATGACGAAAACTCGATCGCGCTGACCGCCGAATATCGATGGGAAATAGCCACAGGTCTGAATATGGCGTTATTTGTCGACGGCGGAAACGTGTTTCACCGTCCGGACCAATTCAGCCTGGCGCAAATGGAAGGTTCCGCAGGCTTCGGTTTGAGGTTCATAAGCCAGAGCGACAGAAAAATGCTGGCGCGCCTCGACATGGGTTTCAGCCGTGAGGGATTTCGGGTATGGCTCAAAGTACCCGAGCTGTTTTGATTTTCGATTTCTTTAAGTTGAAGCAATGAAGAAATTTGCGATGATGCAATGATCCAATGTTCTTAAAGGAGTTCGAATGTCAGCACCGGCGGAGTTCACGGGGGTTACGGCCGTCTCGAAAGCGAACATTTATTTTGACGGGCGCGTCGTAAGCCACACGCTACACTTTCCCGATGGCAGCAAAAAGACGCTTGGTTTGATTTACCCGGGCAGTTTTGAGTTCAAAACGGATGCCGCAGAACGGATGGATATCACAGCGGGTGAATGCCGGGTGCGCCAGGCGGGACAGAATGAATGGAAAACTTACGGCGCTGGCACGAATTTCAATGTGCCTGCCAAATCCTCATTCGAGGTCACTGTCGCAGCCGGCATTGCCGAGTACGTCTGCTCCTTCGAATAATCTGAGCTATTTTTTCAGCTTTGCGCCCGCCAGCTGCCCCACTGCACCCAGCGTCGTTTGAGCGGCGTTGAGACCGAGGCGGAAGTCCTTGTCTGAAAAGGTGGAGTAGACGTCGATGGGTTGATGCCACGTCGGGTTCCAGCCGCCGCCCGTCTGCATTCCACGTTCGTTTTCACGGAAGCTGATTGCGGGAATCAGATTCATGAAGGGATCGGAATCCGTGTTGGTCATGTGAGGACCGACGGCCGCAGGATAATCCGTGGCGTATTTCTCATTGGCCGCCCGGAAAAAGAAGGCCAGCTTCATCGCATCGTCGGCGAACTTGGAGGTGGACTGGAATTCGATGTTGACGTCGGCTTCGGGCCGCTGCTCGGGGTTCCAGGTACCGTCGGGGCGTGGCATGCCGTGATCCCACATCATCATGTCGTGCTGGATCATCCCCAGCCATCTGGGCTCGGGATATTTTTTAGATCCCGGAGGATCTTCCTTGCCCTGAAGAGCCGCGCGTTGCGCCACATAGGCCCGAGCGCCGTTCAGGCCGCTCTCCTCGTTATTCCACAGGGCGAACCGAATGGAACGATCGGTCTGGACATCGGGCATGTTGAAAATACGAGCCAGTTCCATAACCAGCGCGGTGCCGGAACCATCGTCGTTAACGGCTTCACCCCAGCCGATTCCATCCATGTGCCCGGCAACAATGTACATCTCTTCCGGATGAGTAGCGCCGACCTTCGTGCAGTACACCTCTTCGCGTGGCCCATTCTTGCTGGGTTCGACGTTGAGTTCTCTGAGCCGGGCATCGGGCTGGCGGTTGGGATCATTGTTGACACCGACAGCGGCCGAAACCCCGTATACCCGGCTGCCGCCCGGCCCGTTGACGATCTCACCGCTTTCGACCACTTTGGCCTGGCGTCCGACGCCGCCCACACCGCGTGCGACTTGACCGCGTGGAGCAGCCGCCTGCGCACCCGCTGCACCCGCCGCGCCCCGGCCGCCCCTTGCGCCCGCGGCTTGCGGCACCGGATTCTCCGGATACATATACTTCACTCTCTCGGTATTGGTGCAGCCATAGCTCTTGAGCTGAGCGTCGATCCAATCGACAGCTTTTCGATTTCGTTCCGTGCCCTGACGCCGGTCGCCGAACTGGGCGAGTCCCCGCAACGTCGCTTTGTATCGTTCCAGGTCCAAACGTCCCGCCAAAGTCTTTACCGGATCGTCGACAGCCGCCTGCGAACGTTGTCTGCTTTGTAACAGAAATGGAGCAATCAGAAGGAGCACACCAACCGCAACCGCCGTCAGAGCGCTCGACCGCATGTCGTTTTTCACCTCAAAGCCTGAAATCAATCGAGTGGTAGTTTACTTGGAAGGATTTTTGGCGGGGAGTTATTTCCAACCTGCATTTATTATACTGCCGCTACCCCGCAAGAAACAGACTGTTGCGAGCTCTCACACTCCGCTACATTGTGCCGATCGCATGAAAAAGAACTTCAAAGGTTCCCCGGCACGGGCAACGGAGGACCGCCGGACCGTACTCGCCCGGATTCTCGATACGCCGCACCTCGAGCGCGTTGTCCCGCAAATGCAGCCCGAGTTGCTTCATCGCGTGATCCAGAGTTGCGGCCTCGAAGATTGCGGCGAACTCGTGATGCTGGCGACGCCCGGGCAGCTCGCGCGGATCTTCGATCTCGACCTCTGGCAGCCGGCAGAACCGGGCATGGACGACCGGTTCGATGCCGATCGCTTTGGCGTATGGCTCGAGGTGCTGGCGGAATCCGGCGCCGGTGCGGCGGCGCAGAAGCTTGCATCGATGAGCGCCGCTCTTGTAATTGCCGGACTTGCGCAACACGTGCGGGTCTTCGACGGCGCGGTGGTTACGCCATATCGGACAACGGACGGGATCGAGGTCACACCGTTGCCAGACATTGATGGGCTCGTGTGCGACGTCGGCGGCTATAGGGTCGTTGCGAAGCGCACGGACTCGTGGGACGCGATCGTTGAAATTCTTATCGCGCTCGATGCGGAACACTCCGGCTATTTCGATACAGTGATGCGCGGATGCCGCGCGCTATCCAATGCCGGATACGAGGTCGATGGGCTGGATGACCTTCTTGTTCAAGAGCAACAGGCCATGTTCGACCTGGAACTCGATCGGGAACACCGGCGGGACAGACAGGGATATGTAACGCCGGCCCAGGCTCGGGCATTTCTTGAGATGTCGCGCAGAGTTCAACTCGAATCCGCAGCCATGCCGCCGGAAAATCCGCTCGCACGAGCGTATTTCCGCTCGCTCAACCAGCGGGCGGCAGATCGGAAAGCGCCAGGGGATACCCCATCCGCGGCTACCGGCAACGCTGCCGCTGCCTTGGCCGATGTACTTCTCGAAGCTGGAATCATCGCGCAACCGCCTCGCGCACTGCTCAAGGGCTCACAGGACACCGCGGATGAACTAGTAACTCTCCGGCACATCCGGGAACACATGCAGCTTGCGTTCGATCGTGATCACGCCGCATACGCAAGACGAAACGAAGAACTCACCTACCTCGCGAACACCGTTATGGCGGGCTGCGCTCTGCAAGGCAGGCCATTCACAGCCCAGGAGGCGTGGGATGCGGCCGTTGCAGTTTGCAACCTGGGGCTCGAGAACTGGCCGCCGTTGTGGAGTCCTCCAGACGGTCTTGTCACTGTGTTTCAGGCCGGGTGGACGGTCCTTCATGAGCAGGCCGGCATATTCGCTGCCAGGAGACTCCTGGAAATCCTCGCAGGTTTGCAGTGTAGCGACCGCGATATTCAGAACGAACTCCATGCCCTTCGCATCAAGCTGTCGGCAGCCTGCCGGTCAGGAACGCCATGGCTTGCTCGCGGCGCGCTGGATGTCATTGCGATCCTCGACACAACGGCATGGGCGGCACTGCTCGGCCTGATCGCGGAATTCCCGGTACTCCACGCCGCCGCCGGCGCGTCGGCTTTTGAATTTATCTCGGAGAACAGCCAGATTACTGTCATCCGCAAGTTCATTCAATCACTGCCGGAAATGCTGCGATAAAAGACTGTTTGAACTTTCCGCCTGGGTTAGGCGGGGAGTGGCCATTACCATGACACTCGGCATTGGAACAAATCGGAAAATGTTTGCCGAAAACATCGATGCACAGCACACTTGGGAATGCTTAAGAACACCATCTGCGCAGCGGCTCTGTTCATCACCACGGGTTTGCCTTTATCCGCGTTCGGCTCGATCCCGATGTTCAAACCAATGCAAACGCCGGAACCCTCGTTTGAGGCAGCCGCGATCAAGCCGACGCCTCCCGACTCTCGGGCAAGATATACAACGATGCTCGGAGCGCATCAATTTCAGGCGAAAGGCTACACCCTCAAAGGGCTGATCGCGGCGGCATACAGTCTGCCGCCGCGAGCGGTGTCCGGAGGTGCGGATTGGACCGATGTCGAACGCTATGACATCCTCGCCGCGACGCCGGGTGAAACCCGCCCCACTGTGGATCAACAAATGGCAATGGTCCGGACCTTACTGACCGAGAGGTTTGGCCTTAAATTTCACACCGAGCCGAAGGAATTTTCCGCATATCTCCTGACGGTTGCCAGGGGCGGAACCCGGATGAAGGAAGCCGCAGCACCGGATACACAGCCGATGCTCGTCGCCACTGTGTGGCCGGGCGACCGCATCGTGCTGCCGGCCCGCAACGCAACAATGGCGCAGTTGGCCGCCACGTTACAACGCGCGATCCTGGATCGTCCGGTTCTGGACAAGACGGACCTGACCGGAGCTTATGATTTCGATCTCGAATGGACCTATGACGATACCCAATTCAGCGGAAATCTGCCGCCGATAGCATCCCAGAATTCCGGTAAACCGGACCTGTTTGCCGCGCTTCAGCAACAGCTTGGACTGCGGTTGGAGTCTTCGAAAGCGGCGATCGACACCATCGTCATCGATAGCGTGCAAAAACCCTCGGAGAATTAAGGAATCTATTGCACCATTGGTGCAATAGATTCCTTGTGTCCTTCCCCTTTTACTCAGTTCTGAACAGCGTAAACGAGCAGTTTCGGATTATTGGCGCCGGGCGCGGCAGGGGCCGGCGGGGCACCGTTTCCACGTTGAGCCGCAGCTGCAGTTGCCTCTTGTTGAGGTGGTGCGCCACGTCCCGCACTCCCAGTTCCTGGTGCGGCGCCACGTCCGCGTCCACCGCCTCCACCGCGTTGAGGAGCGCCGGTTCCACCCATGACGGCGATGTATTGCTTGCCGTCCATCATGTAGGTCATCGGCGGGCCGGTGCCGGCAGTCACCGGCATCGCCATATCGAGAAGCTGTTCACCCTTGTCGGCAGTAAATGCTTTCAGATGGCCGTTGCCGAGCGTCTGGAAAACGAGGTTTGAAGCCAGCGATAGCGTGCCGCCGCCGGACTGCCCGCCGCCGGGCGCGAACCATCGTTCCTTTTGTGTTGCTGGGTCCCAGGCGGTGAGAATGCCGCCGCGCACTTTGCTGCCGTCGGGATTCTTGCGGTCGGGTCCGTGCGGAGGGGGCGACGCCATCGGGGTACCGCCGCGGGCTCCACCCAGATTGAGACCGAAGTTCTGGCTTCCTGGAGTCGGAGAGAACGTGTCAGAGGCAACGAAGCTGAATGTGTTCTCGACCGCGATCGGAACATAAATCAGACCGGTGTTCGGATTGAATGACATCTGCGACGTGTTGTGCATCTGCACCGGATAAACCGTCACACCTTTTTTCGAAGAGTAAAGCGCGTCGGGATGAACATTGGGACGCCCGGTTTTCGGATCGATTCCGGTAGCCCAGCTCACCTGAGACATCTCGGACGCCGAGATGAATTCGCCGTTCGTGCGATCGATCACGTAGAAGTAGCCGTTCTTGTTCGCCTGCATGACGACCTTGCGATTGCGGCCGTCGATTTTGATATCCGCAAGGAGCAGGTGCTGAATGGCGTCATAGTCCCACTCGTCTCCGGGCGTGCATTGGTAATGCCACTTCAATTGTCCGGTATCTGCGTTCAGGGCGATGATCGATGCGACGTAGAGATTGTCCAGGCGCGTCGCCTGCCTGCCGCCATTACGAACGTCCGCGGACCAGACTGCGCCATTCCCGGTTCCGACATACAAAAGGTTCTCATCGGGATCGTAGGCCATGCCGTCCCAGATCGATCCGCCGCCGCCCTGCTTCCACCATTCGCCGCCCCAGGTTTTCGCTGCGGCTTCCATGGCTTTGCTCTCGAATCCCTTCGCAGGGTCTCCCGGCGTGACGTAGAACTTCCACAGCTCTTTGCCGGTGTTCACATCGAAGGCGGAAATGTATCCCCGGAATGGAGGAAATTCGGCGCCGGCATTCCCGATGAAAACTTTGCCCTTCGCGACACGCGCCGCAATCGTGATGGAGTATGAAGAAATCTCACCCTCTTTCGGCTGCGGAATCGCCCATGTCGACCACAACAGTTTTCCGGTCGCGGCATCCAAAGCCTGCATCCGGCCATCGATCACGGGGACGAGCACCTTGCCTTCGTATAGCGCAACGCCGCGGCTATTCACACCACAACAGAGGCGCGATTTACCCTGCTGCGTCATCGTGCGGTCCGCTTCCGGGTCATAGCGCCATATCTGTTTGCCGGTTTTCGCGTCGACTGCGGCAACAATGCTCCAGTTGGTGATGGTATAGAGGACGCCGTTCGAATAGAGAGGCGTCGCCTGCTGGTTGCCGCCGCCGGTTCCCAGTTCGTAAGACCAGGCCAGGCTCAATTTGCCCACGTTTTCGGGATTGATCTGAGTCATCGGGCTGTACCGGTTTTCGTTCCAATTCATCCCGTTGCTCAACCAGTCCGTACTTTTTCCTGCGTTCTTGAGCGTCTTATCGTCGATCTTCTTGACCTGTTGTTGCTGAACTTTACCTGATGCTGCGCCCTGCCGGGCTTGCGCTTCGCGCAACGTCGCCCATGTAAAAAGGAAAATCCCGGGAAGTCCCAGGAGAAGCCATTTCACTCGCTGTGCCGTCATAAGTGCTCCCTTTAAGGTGAAAGAGTCTCAGTGGGGATATCAGACCTATCCGAGGGTGTCAAGACCATATCAAAGAAAGGGTTCATTGGAAGTTGGATCATTGGAGGTTTCTGCATTTCAAATTAGGAATGAAAAAATCTCGAGTGATGCAACTTCCAATAGAGCCAAAATGACTTTGCGACTTTTGAACCAATACCCCACTCCGGTTGTCCATGACACATGCCGGCAATTACCGCGTTTATCGGGGGGCTGATTGTCTTCTTCGTGGGATTGCAAGTCCAGCCGGATCCGCTGCGGGGGGCGATGGAAGGAACCGTCGTTCGTTCAGGCGCGGCCACTTCTGAGCCGATACCGAACGCGAGAGTCGAGCTCAAGCCGGGAACTTTTCGACAGCGACGGACCTCAACGGAGCCTTCCGCTTCCTGAACGTGCCGCCGGGCGAATACACGGTTTCGGTGTCGCACGCCGGATTCGTTCTGATGCAGGATCCCCGGCGGGGCGTGACCGCGTCCGGCTTCAAGATTGGCCTCAGCGGCGGTCAGACTTTGAGGAATATCGTGCTGCCGATGGCGGCCGCGCCGGTGATTTCGGGAACCGTTGTCGGCCCGGACGGTCAACCGCTGGCTGCTGCGCTGGTGCGCGCCTACGTCCGACAGTACACGCCCTACGGGACGCGGATGCGGGTCGTGAAAAAAGGCATGACGGACGATCTGGGAGCATTCCGATTGTCCGGCCTGTCTTTCGGCGAATACTTCGTCAGCGCAGGATACGGCGACCGTGAGCGCGCGGAAGCCGTCGGAAAAACGCAATTGAGCGCAAATGTGTCCCGCGCAGACGACGGCTATGTCACGCAGTTCTACGATGGGACCGGGGAGCTTTCGTACGCGCGTCCGGTCCGTCTCGCCCCGGATTTCGATGACGGAGGGGTCACGATCTACCTGAAGGAACCAGCCCGATTCCGAATACACGGCCAGGTCGTTCCTCCACTGGCCGGAGTCAAAATTGCGATAGTTCCGAAAGGCAGCGACCTGGCGGAAGCCACTTCCTTTGTGCAGACGGGTGCGGGCGGCGCGTTCGAAATCCGCGGTGTTTCGCCGGGAACTTATTTGCTGCTGGGCACAATTATATCGGCGTACGGATCCTTTTCGTCGGACGTCATGACACTCAACGTAAAGGACAGTGATCTCGACGGCATACGCATGGCTCTGATCATGACGCAGCGCGTCTCCGGTGGAGTGACTTTGGATTTCGGTCAGCCGATCAACTTCGCCGCGCCGCATGTCCGGCTGGTACGCAGCACGATCGAATTCGATCAGACACTGACAGAAGATGTGAAGCCGGACGGCACGTTTGCTTTCGCAGACGTTCCCGCCGGCGAGTGGGACATCGTGGTCGAACCGATTCCGCCGGGTATGTATGTGAAAAGCATCAACTCGGCCGGACGCAACCTCCTTTCCGGAGGCAACAGGCTTTCCGGGAGCGCACCGATCCAGATCGTTGTCGCACCCGCTCCCGATACGTTGGACGTGCAGGTCACCAACGGGGCGGACCCGGCGATTGGCGCTCAAGTAGCGGTCGTACCCGCCGCTACTTTACGCCGGCGGGCCGATCGTTATTTCACGGGCTTTACGGACAGCTCCGGCCATCTTCGTTTGAGCGCCCTTCCGCCCGGCACCTACACCGTTTATGCGTTCGAGCGGATCGAGTCGGGCGCGTATTATGCGTTGGGCGCGAACATTTCGGGAGCCAGTCCGTTCAGGGATCGCGGTGTTTCCGTCACGCTCGGAGACAACGGCGGCAAGACAATAGAGCTGAAAGCGATTCCCGCGGCGGAAACGGCGGGAGGAATCCGTTGATCCGCCCCCTGGTTGCTGCAGCGCTGGCCGTCATTGCACTTCAGCTTGCTCCTGCTCCCGGCTCGATCGCCGGAAGCGTCGTGAAGTCGGGCACTGCCATCCGCCAGCCGTTACGGAATGCGCGTCTGGAACTGAGCGGTGGCCCGAACACGCTAATTGCGAGAACCGACGGCAACGGCGAATTCATGTTCTCGAATCTTCCGCCGGGACAGTACACAATGGCCGTAACTTGCGACGGCTACATCCGGCAACAGCGTTCGACGAAGATTATCCTCAGCGCCCGCCAGATGGCGGCCAAGGTTGGCTTTGAGCTGGATCCGGCTCCCACCGCTGCCGGCTGGGTTTTGGATAACGTTGGTGAACCCATCGCCAATGTCATGGTCGAGGCGCTCCGCCGAGCCTACGATGTGCGGGGAAACGCCCGCCTGTCGCGGGCGGCGACCGGTATCACCAATGATCGCGGCGAGTACCGTATTTTCTGGCTCGATCCCGGCGACTACTTCTTCTATGCCGCATCACCCTTGCCTGCAGGCGATGATCCGGCGCCGGAGAGCGCCGTCGCTCCGACTTATTTTCCAGGCGTCGGTACGCCGGAAGGCGCGAAGCCGGTCCGATTGGATATCGGCCGGGAAGTCCGCGTCGATTTCCGCCTGCAGCATGCGGCGTTGTGGTCGGTGGCAGGCCATACCATGAATGAAGTCTCCGGCCGGGCGGTGCCCGCCGCCCTCACGATGGCCCCGCCATCGGTGGATCCAAGTCTTTCCCGCTATCAGGCGCAAAGCTCTGCCGCCGGGCAGTTCGCAATCGAGGGTGTCGCGCCCGGCTCTTATATATTGGTGGCGAAGAGCGGAGCGGGAAACCAGGAACTCACGGCAGTCGAGCGCATCGAGATCCGAGCTGCTCCGGCTGGAGGAGCCTACACCACAACGGTTTCGCTAAGCCCGGCGCAGGTGATAAACGGCCGCTTGTTTCTCGAATCCGGCGCCTCGGCGGACTTACGTCAGATTGCCGTCTCGCTGACCTCCGTAGATCCCGCCCTGCCCTCTCCCCCGAGTGTGCTCGCGCGCACCGATGGCCAGATCACGCTGAACGGAATCGTGCCGGGGAATTATGTGGTCGATGTGTCCAACCTTCCCCAGGACTTTTACCTGAAAGCCGCGCGTTTCGGCGACGCCGATGTTCTGGAGAACACGGTGAGCGTGGGAAAGCGGCCCACCGGGGATCCGCTGCAGATCCTGCTGGGCTCCGACGGCGGCCATTTGCCGGTGAAGACGTTCGATTCGAAAGGAGAACTGCGTACCGGTGTCAACGTTGTCCTTATTCCAGATGCTTCGCGTCGTAATCGCCGCGAACAATACCGCGCTGGGCTTTCCGGAGACGATGGACAGGTGACCCTT
Source organism: Terriglobia bacterium (assembly GCA_036496425.1). NCBI lineage: Bacteria > Pseudomonadati > Acidobacteriota > Terriglobia > Terriglobia bacterium. The sequence goes on from DASXLG010000059.1 coordinate 26,997, forward strand.
CGCGGAATCCCCCCTGGAAACTACAAGGCGTTTGGCTGGGAAGAACTTGCACCAAACGCTTACCTGAATCCGATTTATCTCGAACCTTACGAAGCCCTCGGCGTGCCGGTCAAAATCGAGGCCGGCGGGAATCCCGATCTTTCGATTCGACTGATTCCGAAAGAATAGCTAGGCTCTGAAATATCTTCGCTTCCAGATATCGCGTCACTTTTCTGGAGCTAAGGGCGAGTAACTTCAAACAAAAAAAGTGCGCTTCGCGGTTCGTTGACAACCGCCCCGCCCGAGCGTTCCAACGTTTGATCGCTCGGGCACCCCGCCTTGGAAAGGCGGGGAATGTCCTCGCCACGCAATCTTTTGTGCAAAGCCCCAGCCACGCCCGACAAGGCCCCTTGCTTGAAGTCCGATTTCGAGTATGATGAACGCTCAATTTGCCATTTATAAGGAGTACCCGGTGGTTGTTGGTTTTCTGGAAAGTCTTGAAGGTACAGGCATCAGTCTGTTTGTTCGCGAGTCCGATTCTCTTTGGAGTTTCCCCGCCATATTAACGACTCATGCCTTCGGCTACTGTTTCATCATGGCGACCAATTTGATCGTCTGTGCGCGCATGCTGGGCTTTGCCCGCAGCATTCCGTTCAAGCCATTGAAAAAGCTGTTTCCGGTAATGTGGCTGGGGCTGATCGTGACCACGATCACAGGCCTGATGCTGGTCATGGCGGCGGCGCAGAAACGGGTTCCCAACCCCATTCTGTGGTTCAAGATGATTTTACTAGCCGTGGCGACGCCGATGATGTGGAAGTTCGAGATGAGGGTCTTTACAGATCCCTCAGTCGACGAAAACAATCTTCCGCGCAGCGCGAAAACGATGGCGGCCTGCCAGATGGCGTTGTGGATGTTGATTATGATCAGCGGGCGCCTGATCCCCTATTCTGCGACGATACTCGGGGACGGCTACTGATCTTTGGTTCTTATTGGAAATTCGAGATTGGAAGTTGGAGATTGGAAATCCGATCTCCAATTTCCAACCTCCAATCTCGAATTTCCAATAGAACTACATGTCCTTCTCGATCTTCTCGGCGTTCTTGTCGATCTTGTAAATCGCAAAACAGGCCAGCGCGCTGACGGCGAGAACGATAGTTGCAGAGATGTAAAGGATACTCAGGATCGCCATATCTAATTCAAACCCCTCTAATTAACCCAGGGAAGAAAACGTCCGTAAATCATCACGACGACAACCAGCACAAACGTCGCCACCGCGGCGATTTTCGCCAGGGCAGGAGCGTTGTCCTCCGCACGCACCTTCCAGGGCTCATCGAACATCGTGAAATAGAGGATGGGAACGGTCGCCAGAATCATTCCCAGGATCTTGATATGGAACCCCGTCTTGCCGAGGTAGAGTTGGGGGGCGCCGGAGTAGAAGATCATTCCGGTGATGGTGTTGATCACAAAACCGATAATGGCCACGGGCAACAGCCGGTGCAGTGCCTGGAAGCTGATGCCCTTCATAATACCGAGCATACGGAACAGCAGGACGGTCGACACGCCGAAAAGGAACGCCATTCCGACGTAGTGGATCATTTCGAGCGTCGGCCAGGACCAGGAATGGTCGTTGATCCACATTTCGATCATCGCGCGCCAGCCCACTGCTTCCGTG
>DASXLG010000060.1 GCA_036496425.1 Terriglobia bacterium
CGCCACTCCTGTGTAGTAACCCTCGCTCTCAAGCAGATGGGTGAAGTAGAAATCGGACTGCGCCTGACTTTGAGGCTCTGCCGCAGACAATGACGCGCCATCGGCCGTGCTGTATTCCAGAACACCAACGAACGCCGCTACATTCGACTGTGTTGAAAACTGAAGAGAGCCAGCCGCCGGCAGCTGACTCGAAAATCCAAAGACCTCTGCCACCGACTCATCCATTCGTTCGTTCGGCATCAACGTCCGGGTGACACTTGCAGTTCCCGAGGCATCGGTCGACGCGGAAATCTGCAATGTTTGTGGTGTTTCGGTGGTGTTGATGAGCGTCAGGCGGCTGGCATACCCGCCTCCACTGGCAAAGTGCGGCCAGTAGCCGCTCGGCAGAGCGCCGCCGGCTGGAATGCCGCGCACCGCGGCAAGGTCGGACTGGTTGTGATATGTCTCAAAGCCGGCAAGGCTCTGCGGCGCGAATAAAGTGCCGGAGCTTTGCACAACGGCGTAACCGTCGAATGACGGATTTCCCTGGATCAGGTCATCCGCTGTACGGACGAAGCCCGACAGCGCGGGCAGTGAAACCGGTATGGAAGCAACGATGACTCCCGTGTTGTCATATAGGGAGATCGTGGAATCCACAGGTGCAGACGACGTATTGACGACGTGCAATACCGTGCCCGAACCCGCCGAGACTTTCGGGAAAATCAACCGGCTCGATGGCGTGGACGTCACCGCGACTCCTTCAAGTTCGGTTAACGCGCCATCAAACACGAACGAATAAGCTTTTACCGCAGAAGTCGACGGCGAAATCTCCAACCAGCCGGCAAGTCCTGAGATTGCGCTGCCGAAAATATCCTCCGGCCGCAACTCGAGTTTTCCTGAGGCAGGAATGATCAGGTTGGCGGGATTGACGATGCCCGCGCCGGTAACTGTCAGACCGTCGTATGTACGCGCGGTTACCATGACCGAAGCATCCGCCGTGTCTGAATTCAACAGAGCCAGCCCGAAATCGGTGCCGCCGCCGGCTTCCATCGCCGGCAGATATTGACTTGGAGCTTGCGCTCCAACAGGTTGGGTACAGGAGAAAAACAACAAACCACACAAAAACACAACCAGCACACGTGGAGACACTAAGCCCTCCGTAAAAATTCGGGTTGAATAACAGCGGACGAGGCAACAACGGGGTACAGCGTGCCTTTCCGGCGAGTTCTGAGATCCTACGAAGCTGGGATCTCTAAAAACAAGTAGGGTGAATTGCTTAGTCCGCCGTGAAATTTCACTGCCGTATCCACCTCCGGCCAATATCGTGCTTTGGCGAATCTGTGGAAACCGGACACGCCTGCGGGTTTGGAGTAGACCGCCTGAACCATGCGATTCAGAACCTGTTGCAACGGGCAGGTAGCTCCTATGTTGCCGGACCCTCTATCGCTGATGCCCGGCAGGTTTGCGAACGGCTCGGCGCGAGAGGCATCGCAACGACAGTCTGCTATTGGAATAGCCGTTCGGAGAGTCCGATTGCGGTCTGCGAAAACTATCTGGGCCTTCTGGACATGATCCGCGGCCTGGCCAATGACTGCTACCTATCCGTCAAAGCCTCTGCGCTGGAATTCGACTTCGAACTGGTGAAGAAACTAATCGACAGGGCTGCACGAACGCGCACAACGATCCACTTCGACTCCATCGGGCCGGACACCGTCGACCGGACTTTCGAACTGATCGACGCCGCTTGTACGATTTACTCGAACCTCGGATGCACCATCCCCGCACGCTGGCGCCGAAGCGTGCGGGACGCCGAATTTGCTGCCGCGAAGGGGCTACACGTTCGCGTCGTCAAAGGCCAGTGGGCTGGATTGAATGGCGGCGAAACCGATTCGCGCGAAGGGTTTATCCGTTTGATCGATTCGCTCATCGCGAATAGCGCATCTCATGTGGCCGTGGCGACTCATAACGAGATGGCCGGCACACGCGCGCTGACGGCGCTGAGAAACGCAAGCGTCTCCTGCGAACTGGAATTGCTGCATGGCCTGCCGGCTGCACAAATGTGCAACACCGCTCGTGAACACAATGTCCCTGTCCGAGTCTATGTCGCCTACGGTTACGGCGCATTACCTTACCGCTTGAGAGAGTTCCCCCGGGATCCGCGCATTCTGGCATGGTTCGCGCGCGACCTGATCCGATCCGGAAGTAAATAGGCCGCGAATTGCGCCGATCAGGCTAATTAGTTCGCGAAATCGCCGCAGTTTGCGGCTAAATACTGTCCAGGATGAAACGCTGAATGAAGACTATCCGTAAAATCGCATTTTGGACTGGTGTGGTTCTGGTCGCTTCCGCGGCCCTGCTCTACCTCGCGGACGATCTCTGGGCGCGCTTCCGCGGACGACCGGTTGAACAGGTGAAGGTCGGCCGCATATTTGCAGAAATCAATCGATATAACGAAGTGGAGTACTCGGCTGGCTTGCCCATCATGGAAACCTGTATCGACGCGCTCCTGCCCCATTTCGGGCTTACTCCGTGCTGGTACTTGCAGAAGCATAAGATCCAGCATATCGGTCCGTAGTGGACTGGCTCCCATTGGGCTATAATTGCGCACGAATCGACGACAAGCTGCGAGGGTATCGAAAATGACCAAAGTCATCTTGTGTTGTGCTGTTTTGCTGGTTCTTGTGGTGAGCGTGATTCCCGCGTCCGCGGCGGCATGCGAGAACCTATCCTCCTTGAAACTGCCGAACACCACCATCACGGCGGCCGAAGCTGTGGCTGCCGGAGCATTTGCGCCCGCCGCCCGCGGCGGCCGTGGTGGCGGCAATGCCTTCAAGGATCTGCCTGCATTCTGCAGGATCGCCGCAACGGTGAAGCCGACCACCGACTCTGATATCAAAATCGAAGTCTGGATGCCGGCAGCAGCGAACTGGAACGGCAAGTTTGAGGCTGTCGGAAACGGCGGCTGGAACGGCAGCATCGACGACAATGCACTCGCCACGGCGTTGCGCCGCGGATATGCCGCCGCTGCGACGGATACCGGCCACGAAGGCGGGGCCGGCGTCTGGATGCAGAGCGAGGACAAACGCGTCGACTTCGGTTCACGCGCGGTCCACGAAATGACGGCGCAAGGCAAGAGCCTGATCAATGCCTACTACGGCAATGCCGCCAAGCTCTCTTACTTCAACGGCTGTTCCGCCGGCGGAAGGCAGGCGCTGAAGGCCTCGCAGGTGTACCCCGCGGACTTCGACGGCATCATTGGCGGCGCCCCCGCTTTGAACACCACGGGCCGGGCCGCCTTCGCTGTCTGGATTGCTCAGAACATGCATAAAGATGATGCGAGCTATATTCCGCCCGCCAAATATCCGGCCATTCACGATGCGGTGCTTCAGGCCTGCGATGCTCTCGACGGGGTAAAGGACCGGGTTATCGAAAATCCTCGCGTCTGCAAATTCGACCCGAAAGTCCTGCTGTGCAAGGCCGGCGATTCCTCCGATTGCCTGACCGCCGCGCAGGTTCAGTCCGCGGAAACGATGTACAAGCCGGTAGTCAATTCCCGGACTAAGAAAGAAATCTTCCCGGGTCTCGAATATGGCAGCGAAATGGGGTGGAGCACGTTCGGCGGCGCTCAGCCGTTTGGAATCGGCACGCAGATGTATCAGTTCATGATGGAGAAGGGCGCTAACTTTGATTACAAGAGCCTGAACTGGGACAGCGATGCGACCGCGGTCGATAAGCTCGAAAAAGGCGAGATCAACGCCATGGATCCGAACCTGAAAGCCTTCTTCGCCCGCGGCGGAAAGATGATTCAATACCACGGCTGGGCGGATCAGCAGATTCCATCGGGAAGCAGCGTCGAGTACTACCAGAGCGTGCTGAAAACGATGGGCGGCGCCAACAAGGTGAAAGAAAACTACCGGCT
>DASXLG010000061.1 GCA_036496425.1 Terriglobia bacterium
CCTCAAGACCTTCGCGGCCAGATGAAATTTCGCAGCCAGCAGGAGCACAACCGACGCCGACAACGCGAGGGCCGTTCCAAGCATGATCAGGAGAATAGAGATCACACCGGCGAATGAGTCCGAGTGGACAATCATGGAACGTAGCTAGTTCTCCGACGGTTTTTCGACGTGGTCGATCACAATCACGTCGACCGGCGCCTTCGTCGATTCCAGTTTCAAACCGAACTGCTGCTGGATCGCGGTATAGAGGTCCGGCATTTCCGCCTGGCCTGGTGGTGGCGGAGGAGCCTGTTTGAATTGCCTATCCGTTCGGAACGGTTTAGGGTCGGGGGTGAGGATCAGTAGGGCCCACCAGGAATGAACTGTCGACCCGAAAGAAGCGTCTGCCTGACTGACATCAAAAGTCATTTGTTTGCGGGATTTGGCCGCAACCGGCGGCCTATCGGGTCTAGTCCGACAAATACTCAGAAATCGCCCGATCGAGACGCTCCATCTCCGGCGGCTTCAACTTGCCGGCAGTGCCGAGAATCCGGCTTTTCTTCAATCGACGGATGGCGGGAACGACGGCGTACCCCGCGCCCTTAAGACCGGTGGGACGGATCTCGAGCCGCAGCGGAGGAATCTCCGGAGCGCGCGAGGATAGTGGCACGGCCACCACGGAGTCGAGCGAAAGATTTTGAATCGAGTTCGAGACAATCACGGCCGGACGTCTTTTCCCCATTTCAGGGGGAGTTGCGTCGGTAAGATCCACCCAAATGACCGTCCCGCGTGTCATCGCTCTTTCTTAGGCCGTGACGGCGCTTTCTCCAAGGGAGCGGCCGCCCAAACATCCAACTCGAGGGACTCTCCCGGATTCTCGTTCAGAAACGCCGCGTATTCTTCGGCGGCGCGGGCCATCTTCTGACGGTGGATCTGGGCCTTCAATAGTTCCCGTACCAGCGACGTCAAAGTCTGATCCGGACGCTTGAAGGCTTCCAACTCTTGAAGTATAGGACCACCAACTTAACGGTAGTTGCCTTCATACTACCGTAGTATACCAGTTTCAAAATCAGGGCCTGTCATGGTATTCCTTCCACAGCACGGCTGAGACAGCGAAGGGCTTCCATCGAGTGACCGGACGGGAACGACATGGAATCCGATCCGTTTGGACGCATGCGGCTCGTGGCGAGTTTCAAACCTTGCATGATTTCTGAATCAACACATTTTATTCCATCTCATGCTCCATGAATTTGCGGCGGCACGGCAGTGGAAAAGACACCTCGCGTGGTTGAACGGCTGTACGGTAGAGATACGCCTTCAGATATGGAGCCGGGCGTTGGCGAAAGCAGAAAGGAACAGCCCGTGTTCGCGCGCGGGATGGTAGGATACGTTTCGCCGAGTTACACTGGTTTGAAGCTCACGGCGTCGGCAGAAAGATGATGAGAATCAAAACATTCCTGGATTGATCATGGCTGAATCCGAAAGGCGACCCCCTAAGTTCGCAATCTGCATCAAGGCCGGTGATGACGATATGCTTACTCCCCGAAAGATCTACCAAGTCCTTCCCGACGAAAGCGCTGCTCGATCGGATTACATCCGTGTCATCGACGATGAGGGTGAGGACTATTTGTATCCGGCATCGAGCTTTGTTTTTGTGGAGCTTCCGGCCGAGATTGAACAGGTTCTCGACCGCGTTTCATAGAGCCGCCGGGAACACATCCGCGGCGTGAGTCCTGAGGCCGCGGATGTTGCCGGCGTCGTAGGCATCAGGTTCAGGCATAAATACGAGCATGGATGGAAACCCTTTTGGCCACGTTCTAGCTGGATTAACTGAACGGCAGAGTGTGGTCGATTTAGGTTGCGGCTCTGGCAGTTTTCATTATGAGGTGTATAACTGCCGAATAATCGCAATGGACCTGAACGTTCCTCAGAGAGCCGGATGCTCGCATGCCAGCTTTGTTCAATCCCATTCTGCGGCGATACCGCTCAAAGGCAGTTCCATTGATGTCGTGGTATGCCACCATACCTTGGAACATTTTGATGACTTCCGGGCGACTCTAATAGAAATCAATCGGATCTTAAGGGATGACGGACTGATCTGGATTGCGATTCCCAACGGGTATGGCCTGGATGACGAACTCTATCGGTTTGTCTTTTCCGGCGGTGGACACGTAAACCGTTTCAGCCGCGACCAGTTGATAGAAGAGGTACATCATCTCACCAGGTTCCGATTGGCGCAGACGGTCGATCTCTTCAGCAGCTTTATTTACCTGAAGAAACCAACAGAGCAGGAATACCAGCATTATCCCCGAACAGCTCGCTTCCTGTTCCATATCCCTGACGGCGCCAGCGGCACAGGCATCATTGCTGTAAATGCGGTAACACGTCTGATGGATAAGCTGTTCGGGTGCCGTTCCAGCCAGTATGGCTGGGGGTTTTTATTCGCCCCCGAAGGGGCCTCTTTGCCTCCCTTAGGTGGTCCTTACTTCAATGTTTGCTCAAAGTGCGGTTCCGGAATACCGGCAAGACAACTTCGCGAGAATGGCATGCTGAAGCAATGGTGTGGAGTGGGCTTCTTTCATTGTCCCAATTGCCGGCAATTAAATGCGTTTGTCTCTCCTCCGGCCGGGTGCGAATAGATACTGGTGGTGTATGCTCGAAGCGAACGTATGTCCCATGATTCGCGAATTTCCCGCCGAGATTTGATCGCGATGTTTGGCGCGGCGGGGTTATCGTCCCGTCTGCCCGAGGTCCAACCGCGTGAGCCACTGGTCTACTGGTCGGCTTCGGCAATGGCGAAAGCGGTTAAGGCGAAACAGGTTTCCTCAACGGAACTGGTGACGGCTTGCCTGAAGCAGATCGACAAGGTCAATCCGGCCATCAACGCCGTCGTGATGTTCGCCCGCGCCCGGGCCCTCATGGAAGCCGCAGCCGCGGATGCGAAACTCGCACGCAAGGAGACATTGGGGCCGCTGCACGGCGTACCAATGACGATAAAGGACTCCTTCGACACGGCGGGAGTCATCAGTACGGCGGGAACACTCGGCCGTAAGAATTATGTTCCGCAGAAAGACGCAACCGCTGTCGCCAGGCTGCGGCGCGCGGGCGCGATTCTCCTGGGTAAAACGAACACTCCGGAGATTACGGCGGGGGAAGAAACCTTCAATGCGGTCTATGGACGGACGAATAATCCTTACGATCTCCGCCGGACTCCCGGAGGGAGCAGCGGCGGCCCTGCCGCGATCGTGGCGGCGGCGGGCTCGCCGTTCGACATCGGCAGCGATACGACAGACAGCATCCGCGCGCCGGCGCACTTTTGCGGCATCACGGGATTAAAGCCCAGCGCCGGGCGTGTTCCCCGGACCGGGCACATCATATCGTTTGCGTCGGGCGCAATGGATTCATGGACGCAGATCGGACCGCTGGCTCGGCACGTGGAAGATCTTGAACTCGTGTTGCACGTGATCGCAGGACCGGATTACCAGGACCCTGCCATCAGCGACGTGCCGCTGGGCCCTTCCAATCGCATCATTCTGAAAAAGCTGCGTATCGCCTTCCATGTGGATAACGGCATCCGCGCCTGCACTCCTGAAACAATCCAGGCGGTTCGCGCGGCCGCAATGGCGCTCGGGCCGGCCGTTTTGCAGATGGAGGAGCGGCGGCCTCCGGGGATCGAACGGACAGCCGAGGTCGCCGACGCGGTGATCGATTCCGCGTTCGACCGTCTGGCGGCCAGGGTTCTCGCGAAAGCGGGCAATCGCGGCGCCTACCTCCCGCAGGGCGGATCGGCTGCACAGCTGGACAACGCGCTAATTCAATTGGATCTGTTCCGAAGTGAGATGCTGGGCTTCCTGGAGAACCATGACATTATTCTGTGTCCTGCGAATGCCGTTCCAGCGCTGCCCCATGGCCAGCAGTCCGAGGGTGAACACAATCTGGACTTCACATATATGACAACCTACGCGATGACAGGCTGGCCGGTTTGCGTCGTGCGTGCAGGGACATCTCCCGGAGGACTGCCGATCGGTATCCAGGTGGTCGGCCGCCCCTGGCGTGAAGATGTCGTTCTTGCCGTTGCCGCCTTCCTTGAAAAACAGCTCGGCGGATGGAAACCGCCGGCGATTGCCAGATCCTAACGCCTCCAGGGAAAATTTATTGGGGTGTAGGAATTTCGTGACCGCCGCCGGAGTTCTTCCGACGAACCCCGCTTACCGCCAGTCGCGATAAGTTTCGGAATTTCCTGGAGATTCCCGCAATCAACCATCCTCGCGACGATTTGGAATTTTTTTTGCTATATAACGCCCGATAAAACGCGATGGTAGGGAGGATACTCTTGAGCTCAGAGTCCAGTTCCGCATCGAAAAGTCCTGAAAGCACGCCCGCCAGTTTTCGAGTTGTGGGTATCGGAGCATCCGCCGGCGGTCTCGAATCGCTCGAACAATTCTTCTCGAATCTGCCGCCGAACCCGGGGATGGCTTTCGTGGTGGTCCAGCACCTGTCGCCCGACTTCCGGAGCGTGATGGACGAACTGCTGGCGCGTCACTCGGATCTGCCGATCAAGCAGGCGGAACACAATATCGAGGTTGAGCCGAATCGCGTTTATTTGCTGCCGCCCAAGAAGGAAATGATCATTCAAGACCGGCGTCTCCTTCTGAGCGACAAGGAACGGACGCATGGTTTGACGCTGCCGATCGATCATTTTTTCCGTTCTCTGGCCCAGGATCTCGGGACGGAGGCCGTCGGAATCATTCTCTCCGGAACGGGCAGCGACGGCTCCCGCGGAGTCCGCGAAATCAAACGCGTTGGCGGCCGGGTCTATGTTGAAAATCCGGACAGCGCGAAGTTTGACGGCATGCCGTTGAGTGCGCTCGCAACCGGCGTCGTGGATCAATCGGCGGCGGCCCAGGACATTCCCCGCTTTCTAATGGAAGATCCGGCAATATCGTCGGAAGCCGTCGAGCCGGATCCGTTCGAGGATGAAACGCCGATGGAGTCGATCTTCCGGCTGCTCCGGGATCAATTCGGGCTCGATTTCTCCCTCTATAAAATGACAACCGTCAGCCGGCGGATACTGCGGCGCATTGATTTGCTCGGCTCGGTCGATCTGGCGGGTTATGCCGACAGACTTCGCGTCGACCCTGAAGAACTCAGCTCGTTGTATCGCGACCTGCTGATCGGCGTAACGCGTTTTTTCAGGGATCCCGAAGCTTTCGAGTTTCTCGAACAGCACGTCATTCCCGAAATTCTCGACCACGTTCCCGAAAGCGAGGAAATCCGCGTCTGGATTGCCGCCTGCGCCACCGGCGAAGAAGCGTATTCGATCGCCATGCTGCTGTTCGAGCAACTCACCCTGCGGGGCCGCCAGCTCAACGTCAAGATCCTCGCAACCGACGTCCACCCAGCTTCCTTGACGTACGCCAGCGCCGGCTTTTACGGCGACGAGCAGCTCGAGCACGTCAACGAAAAACGGCGCGAGAGGTTCTTCCGGAGGAAACCGAACGGGTACCAGATATCGCAGGATCTGCGGCAGCTGATTGTCTTCGCTCCACACAACATCACGAAGGATGCGCCTTTCACGAAGATGCACCTGATTACGTGCCGGAATCTCCTTATTTACTTCGAGCCGCCGGCGCAGAAAAGCGTGTTGTCGCTGTTTCACTTCGGCCTGATTACGGGCGGCTTCCTTTTCCTCGGATCGAGCGAGACGGCAGGAACTCTCGCAAGCGAGTTCGACACAGTGAATGAACACTGGAAGTTTTACCGCAAACGGCGGGATATCCGGCTGTTGGAGCCCCTGCGCATGCCGGTCTCCAAAAGGACTCCGGGCCAGTCGAAACTGTTCCTCGGACATTCACGAGCCGCGCTGGCCGATACGCAGCTGCTCAACGTGTACGACGAACTGCTCAACCGGCATATGCCGCCCAGCTTCCTGGTCGACGAAGACCGCCATCTGGTCGACAGTTTCGGAGGAGCGGAACGTCTATTCCGGATCGGCAAGCGGCGTCCTTCGATCAATATCCTGGATCTCCTCGACGGCGATCTGCGCACCGTCGTTGCCGGCGCCATTCAGCGCGCGCTCAAAGGCGAAGGCCCTGTGCATTATACCGGCGTCCCGATTGCCGACGGCGCCAGGACACGCCGCTGTACCCTTTCGGCGGAAGCTTTTAACAATCCCAGAACAAACGCGACGCACGTTCTCATATCGTTTGAAAGTGAAAGCACCGAAGAACGCCGGCAGCAGCCGAGACCGGAAGCCGGCGACCTGACCCCTTCTCAGGCAGCGCAGGACCGGATGAACACGCTGGAAAGCGAGCTTTCCTATACCCGCGAAACGCTGCAATCCACCATCGAAGAACTGCAGACGAGCAACGAAGAACTTCAGGCAACCAACGAAGAACTGGTGGCCTCCAATGAGGAATTGCAGAGCACGAACGAGGAACTGCACTCCGTCAACGAAGAGCTGTACACCGTGAACGCCGAACTGCAGCGGAAAATCGCGGAGCTGCGCGAACTGAACGTCGACATGCAGCACTTCCTCGAAAGCACGGATGTGGGCACGCTGTTTCTGGATTCCAATCTCCGCATCCGCAAATACACGCCGAAGATCGCCAGCGTGTTTCATATTCAGCCCCAGGATGTCGGACGCAGCATCCGGCACTTTTCCTACAATCTGCAGCGTCCGACCTTGTTGAACGATATCGAACTTGCGATGTGCGAAGGCATCGTGATCGAAGACGAGGTCCGCGAGAGTGAAGGCACGACGTTCTTCCTTCGAATTTTGCCGTATCGCGCCACCTCGCACGGCGAAAAAGAGTCGCCGCTTGCGACTCCGGCCGCCGGACGGATCGAGGGCGTCGTTCTGTCGTTGACGGACATCTCGGCGCTCGACCGCGTCCGTTCCAAACTGCGGCAGATGTCGGAGATCGTCGAATGGTCGGACGACGCGATCATCGGACAGACTGTCGACGGCGTGATCACCACATGGAACCGCGGAGCGGAGCACCTCTACGGCTATTCCGCGGAAGAGGTGATCGGACGGGACATCCGGATGCTCGCTCCGGCCTCCCAGAAAGATCAGATTCCGGCATTACTCGATGCCGTGCGGCGCGGCGAACGTGTTGAACATGCGGAGATGCTGCGCGTCCGCAAAGATGACGCGCTTGTCGATGTATCAATCAGCATTTCGCCGATTCTCGATTCCGACGGACGCGTATCCGGCGGCTCGATGATCGTCCGCGACGTCAAGACGCTCCGCGAAGCTCAAAATGACATCGCCGAACGCGAAGGCCGCATTCGTCTGCTACTCGATTCGACCGCCGAAGCCATCATCGGCATCGGGCCGGACGGCCTGTGCGCTTTTGTGAATCCCGCCTGCGTCCGGATGCTGGGTTACAGCTCGGCGGAAAAAGTCATCGGCCGCCATATCCATCGCATCATCCACCAGCCCGGCACGGCCGGTATGCATGCCGAAGAAGACTGCCCGCTCTATCGGGTGCTGGTTACGGGGCAAGGCGCTCACTCCGACGAAGAACCGGTCTGGTGCACCAATGGAACGAAGTTTTTCGCGGAGTATTGGAGTTACCCGGTCCGGCGCGGAACTCAAATCGTCGGAGCTGTCGTGACTTTCCTCGATGTCACCGACCGCAAGCGGGCCGACGAAGAAATCCGGACGGGCGCCAGACGCCGCGAGGAATTCCTGGCAATGCTGTCGCATGAACTGCGCAATCCTCTGGCGGCGGTGGTCAGCGCGGCCAGAGTCATGCGCTCGGAAAGCGCCGGCGGCAAGGCCGTGGAGAGAGCCCGGGAAATCATCGAGCGCCAGTCGAAGCACATGGCCCGGCTGCTGGATGATCTCCTCGATGTCTCCCGGATTACGCGCGGCGGCATCGAGCTGCGTAAAGAAGACATCGACCTGCGCGAAGTGATCCGCACGGCAATCGAGGCGCTGACGCCCGCACTCGAAGAACGCCAGACGAAATTGACGACCGAGCTTCCGGGCGAGTTCCTGCCGCTGAGAGGCGACGGGGCGCGTATTCAGCAGGTTGTCGTCAATCTCCTGTCGAACGCTGCCCGCTACTCGCCTCCGGGAAGCCCGATTCTGCTATCCGCCAACGCCGATGGCGATTCCATCATCCTCAGAGTCAAAGACCAGGGCCGCGGCATCTCACCGGCGATGCTGTCCGACATCTTCGAAATGTTCGTCCAGGATGAACAGGGGCTGGAACGTTCCACCGGCGGTCTCGGCATCGGCTTGACGCTGGTCCGCCAGATTGTCGAACTTCACGGCGGCCAGGTTGAAGCGCACAGCGCCGGAGTGACTGGGAAGCGAATTCATCGTTACGCTTCCACGGCAGCCTCACGCCATGATTCACCACACCAACGAGTCTCATCGCGCGGCGACGGCCCGGCGCGTGCTCGTTGTGGAAGACCAGGACGACTCCCGCGAGATGCTCCGTGTACTGCTGGAGTCGATGGGACACACCGTCGTGGAGGGAGCCGATGGAAGCTCCGCGTTGGAAATGGTCGTGCTCGAACATCCGGACGTCGCACTGATCGACATCGGCCTGCCCATCATGAGCGGATACGAAGTCGCGCGGCGGGTGCGGGAAAACCGCCTGCTGGATGACGTTGTGCTGGTGGCTTTGACAGGCTATGGGCGCGACTCCGATGTCGAAGCGGCGAAGGCCGCCGGATTCGACGCGCACCTGACAAAGCCGGCCGAGGCGCATGTCATCGATGAGATTCTGTCCCGCCGCACACGTCAGCAGAGAGCATCGTAACTAAAACCATTCAGGTCAGCGCATCATCGCAAGTTGCTTCATTGAACAAATGAAGCAACTTGCGATGTTGCATTTATTTCTCCTTTCTCTCTGGACAAGGGCTGTCATGAGCAACGACA
>DASXLG010000062.1 GCA_036496425.1 Terriglobia bacterium
CACGACCGTACAGAGGAAACTGCTGGGCCAGCAGAGTCCGTCCGTGAGCCAGGTGATGATTTCCTCGATCAGCGAGGGCGCTTCCGCCGTGACGGAACGACAGGTAACGGAACTCCTACGCCAGCGTCACAAAATCCAGCCCGGGCAGACGGATGATTTCATGGTGCGGAACATGACGGACATCGCGCAGACCTCGGCGCAGATCACGACGCTGATGACGGTTCTGCTCGGCAGCATCGCGGCGATCTCCCTGCTGGTCGGCGGGATCGGGATCATGAATATCATGCTGGTGTCGGTCACCGAACGAACCCGGGAAATCGGCATCCGCATGGCGGTGGGCGCGCGGCCGAACTATATCCGGCTGCAGTTTCTGACCGAGTCGCTGGTATTGAGCCTGGTCGGCGGCTCGATCGGCGTCGTCATGGGCGGATCCCTTGCGCTCGTCGTCGCGCATTTTTTAGGATGGCCGAGTCTGGTGTCGGCCTTATCGGTTCTGGTCTCGTTTGCATTTGCAACCGCGATCGGCATTTTCTTCGGTTACTACCCGGCGCACAAGGCGGCCGCATTGGATCCGATCGAAGCGCTGCGGTACGAATAGGAGTCTCAGGAATGAAAGCATCGAGAATCGTTGTAACAGTTTTAATCGCTCTCGTAACCGCCGGCGTAGCGGCGCCGGCGCAGGCCCAGATCAGCGGGAATTTCATTAAGGATTTTCTCGCGCGATACAAGTCGCCCCAGCTGGTTTTCCCGTCCGCGCCGGACTCGGCGGCGACGGCCCAGGTGCTCGGCGACCTCACGCTGAACGGCCAGTTGCCGCTGACGATGGGCGAATACGTCAACCTGATACTCCAGAATAATCTCGACATCGGCGTGGACCGGCTATCGCCGCTGTCGTCGATGTACTCGGCTTTGACCAACTACAGACCGTTCGAGCCGTCGATCCACATCAAGACGACCGTGAACCGGAACACCACCCCCGGCATCAGCATCCTGTCCGGCGCCGCCAATCCGAGCACACTGTCGGGTACGTACAACATTGGATTCGCACAGACTCTGACGAACGGCGGCATTGTCGGCGTCGACGCGACCATGGCGCGGAGTTCGACGAACAGCAACTTCGTCACGTTGAATCCGTCCTGGCAGGGAACCATGCAGTATTCGTATACGCAGCACCTCATGCAAAACTTCGGGCGCACGGTGAATCTGCACGCGCTTCACATCGCGCAGAACAACCAGAAGATTTCGCACGTGCAGTTCGAGCAACAGTTGATCGACCTTGTCACGAACGGAGAAAAGTCCTACTGGGATCTGGTGTTCTCGGCGGACGACATCAAGGTCAAGCAGCGCTCGGTCGATCTCGCCAAGAAGACGCTGAGCGACAACCAGATTCAGATCCGCATCGGAACGATGGCTCCGGTGGATGCGATTCAGGCCGAGTCGGACGTCGCGACCCGGAACCTGGCGTTGATCACCTCCACGTATACGGAACGGCAGACGCAGGATTCGGTGAAGAAACTCATCACCAGCAAGAACGATCCCGGAACGGTGCTGGCCCGCCTGACGCCGTTGGAAACTGCACGGCGGCCGATGGACTCCGACGTCATGCCGGTTGAGGAAGAGATCAAGATCGCGCTTGAAAACCGGCCGGAGATGAAACAGATCCAGCTGGATCTGGAGAACAAGAAGATCGACGTGATGTATACGAAGAACCAGTTGAAGCCGACGGTGGACTTCATCGCGCAATACACGCAGAACAGCGCGGCGGGAACGCTTTCGACGGCGCCGAATCCGTTCTTCGGGAATGTCGCCGGAACCATCAATCCGTCGCTGGTCGGCGGGCTTGGTACCGCGATCACGCAGCCGTTCAATTTCAATTACCAGGGATATGCGGCGGGCTTCTCGATCCAGATTCCGCTGTCGAACAGGGCGGCGCAGGGAGATCACTCGCGGGCGCTGACGGACCAGAGAACGAGCGAGCAGAAGCTGACGGCGCAGGCGCAGCAGATCGCCTTGGATGTGCGGAACGCGCTGACGCAGGTGCAGATGAACAAGGCGCAGATCGAAGCGGCGACCACGGCGAGGGAACTGGCGGAGCGCCGGCTGGATGCCGAGCAGAAGAAGTTCGATCTGGGCGCATCCACGATTCGCTTTGTGCTCGAAGAACAGCGGAATGTGGCTCAGGCCCAGACGGATGAACTGCAGGCCTTGGTAAACTACACCAAAGCGCTGGTGGATCTCGATCACGCGACCGGCATGACGCTCAAGAGGAACAACATTGAGATCGACAAGACGCTCGGCCCGGCGGGGACGACGGCGAAATAGCGCACCGGCCAGGGAACATTGGTTTGGATTTTTTACCCAATGGGAGACGATAGACGATGGCTGCGATCTGCCGGTTCGGCATGCGGGTGGTCCCGAACACTTCGGAGATCATCGCGGAGTGCCGCAACAAGAAACAACTGGTCCAGGGACCGCACATCGCGGAATTCGAACACGAGTTTCTCCGCGTACTTGGCGGCCGCGGCCACGTCCGCGCGGTGTCCACCGAATACGGGCGGATGGCGCTCTACTTCATTCTGAAGGCGCTCGACATCCCGGCCGGGTCCGAGATCATCGTGCCGGCGCTCACTTTCTGGGTGGTACCTGAAATCACGCGTGCCGTGGGTCTGAAGCCGGTGTTTGCCGACATCGATCCGCACACCTTCACCATGGACCCGAAGGCGGCGGAGCGCGCTATCACGCCGAATACCCGCGCAATCCTCCCCACCCATCTCTACGGGATGTCGTGCGACATGGCGCCGCTCATGGAACTCGCGAAGAAGCACAACCTGAAGGTGATCGAGGATTGCGCGCATTCGCTCGGCGCGACGTACAACGGCAGGCCGGTGGGCACCTCAGGCGACGGCAGCTTCTTCAGCTTCCAGGGATTCAAGCCGCTCAACACTTACGGCGGCGGGCTCGCCTGGGTGCGCGACGCGGACATCGCGAAGAAGGTATGGGAGTTTGCGGAGGCCGAAGAGTGGCCGGCGGGGAAGCGCATCGAAGGCATCCTGCGCACCGGCTGGTGGCAGCACACCTTCATCCGCCCGCGCGTGTTCACGTTTTCGGTGTTTCCGGTGTGGTACGCCGCGTCCTTTACCGGCTCGAAACCGGAGGAGAAGCTTTGGGAAAAGGTGGGACGGCTGGATCCCTTCCCCGCGCATTACCGCGGAAGGTTCTCGAACGTGCAGGCCGCGATCGGCCTCGCGGGACTCCAGCGCCTGCCGGAGTTCATCGAGCGCACGCGCCGCCACGCGAAGGTCTACAACGAGATGTTGGGCGGCGTGCCCGGCATCACCATCCCGCGCGTTCCCGAAGGACGCGCGCACGTCTACTATCAGTACTGCCCCTACGTGCCCGACTACCTCGATCTCGTGAAGCGCTGCATCCGCCGCGGCGTCGACGTCGCTCCCATGCACGTCGACCAATGCACCACGATGAAACTGTTCGACTGGAAAGGACCTGCGTCGCCCGGCGCCGCCAGGGCGATGACCGCCGTGCAGATGCCGGTCTACGAATCCCTTTCCGATCAGGAAGTCGAACGCATCGGCAGACTTGTCTGCGAGCAGGTAAAACAGCGCTAAATTCCTGCGATCTGCGTGTTTTGGGTACTATAAGGAACGGCCATGGACTCGCACGAAAGGTCCGGGGCAGATCCAGCTGAGAGTGCAGCCAGCAGCAGTCAACAGCATGGGATTTTCCTCCGCGCATTAGAAGTGCAAACTCGCGGATCCTCCGATTCAGCCGAAGGTAGCGGCCGAAAAGGTGAGGGCGGCAAGGCCCTGGGCCAAGATCGGATTGAGTAAAGATGAGGACGTCTTACTGTTCGTGGTACTGATGTTGCTCTATCCAAACTATTATCAACATCCATTGATCACCCGGATCCTCAGTGATCCTGGTCTAAGTCCGGGCGATCGGCTCGAGAAGGTTGTGGCGGACGTGCCGGAAGACGAGTGGATGCAGGTGATCGAAGCTCAGAGCTGAGCCGCCACACAGAAAAATGGCCGGGCGCGCTTGGGGAGGACGCGCCCGGCTTGGGGAGGAACAATTACTGGCGAGTTCCGAACCTGGAAGGAACGGAAGGATTAATACTGGGTTGGGTATGATTGGGAGAGGTTGTTCGAGCCTGCGAATCGCGGCCCAGAATTCTATCCAGCAGGCCGTTCCGGGGCTGGGTTCGGGCCAGCTCCACTTCATCGGCCGTATAGCGGTACTGCGTTCCGTCGTCGAAAGACACAAGATAAGGCGCCCGGTCGTCGCGCACATCGACGCTGGAAAGCACTCCCCACCGGCCGGAATATGGGGATCGACAGCTTCGTCGGATGCGCACGCGGTTTCCCACAAAAAAGGACAGAACATTGTCCGCGGTTTCAGACTTCACCTTCGCCTCCCGCATTAATAGACCGCCCGGGAACGTAAAGGGCTGAATGGTTGGCCGGCTTTTTACATTTCTTTGCAAGTTGCTCTGTTTACATATTTTAACTCCTTTTTTATGCGTACTCTGTCTATTGTGTTTAATGAGGGATTTAGACGAGGAGTGTAAGGAATGAAACGAATACTTTGCGTGACAGTGGCGATTTTAACGCTCTCGGCTGGCGCATTTGCGCAGCGGGGAAATCCTGGCAACGGGCTCAAGAATGCCCTGGGTTTGACGGACGCACAGGTCTCGGCCATTAAGTCCATCGTCCAGAATGCTCAACCGACATTGCAGGCGGATCAGGCGGCCATCAGACAGGACCGGCAGACCTTCAATACATTGGTCAGCACGGCTTCGCCGGTGGCGCAGGACATAGGAAATGCCGCGATCGCGCTGCATACGGCCGAAGCGAAGCAGAAGGCGGACGAAACGGCCCTACTCAATCAGGTGAAGCAACAGCTGACCACGGAGCAGTTGCAAAAGCTCGACACGATCCAGGCCGCCGGCGGAGGCAGAGGACAGTCGCTGTTGGACCTGGGGAGACAGGGACGGGGACCGCGGGGACAATAAGACTATTGCAACATTGCATCATTGGAAGTTTCTGCATTTCAAATTTAGAACTGCAGAAACATCTAATGATGCAATGAGATCCCCTGCCTTGGCTAAGGCTGGTTTTTCGGCCAGGCCTGAAGAAGCTTCCCCACGTCCACGGATCCCAGGCCGGTTGCGAGGTCGTATCCGGGAGCGGCCGTATACCCCACGAATCCGGATGCCAGACAATTCGGCGTTCCGGCACGGCATGGAATCTGGTTGCCGCCTTGCAAAATGTCGTGAAACACGGTTCTGTTGGTGACCGCAAGCCGGTATAGCGTCGAATTCACATTGCCCTGACGCTGACCGGTCATCTGATTGATGAGCGCGACGACTGCGGCAAAGGTGGGGGCATCGGCGGACGTTCCTCCAACCGTTACCAAACCGTTGTCCGAGCCGCGATACCCATTGACGCAACTTCCTTGGATGCACGCCAGATAACCGTCATAGTCGGCGGAGGCGGTGAAGGAAATATCGGGCACGTCCCGCGCGTTGTCATTCGGGACGCCCGGCGCCACCTGCCATGAAGGCTTCGGAAAAATCGAACTCTTCCCGCCTCCGGTTGCCACAGGGGCTCCGTCGAAAAGCGTATCGTTCCAGGCGATCTCCGGAATGTAGGAAAGTGCCGAGCCATTCTTACTGTTGTTCGCGCTCGACCAGTACACGGGCGCCGACCCCTTTCCGAAAAAGTTTCCGAAAGTCTGGGCCGTGCTCCAGACGCTGCCCGCTTCGTCCAGTTCGGTGCCGCCCATCGCTGTAACGTAGGGCAGCCCGGCAGGAAGATCGACCGTAAGCCCGAGTGACGCCGGTATATCCAGATCGCAGTCCGCTGCCCCACTGTCACCGGCGGCAACCGCGATCGTGATGCCCTGCGCATTGGCCTGCTGTGTCATCGCGACCAGCGAACTCTGATCGGCCGGATCCCATTGCGGTTCACACTGGCCGTAACTGACGCTCATCACCGGTGCGAGATTCTGAGCGATGGCATATTGCAATGAATCAAACGGATCCGCCGAGTTCACGACAAAAATGATGTTCGCATTGCGCGCGACCGCGCCGGCCCACTCGACGTCCAGCGATGCCTCGTCGACATCCTCGGTGATTCCAGGATCGGTCGCGCCCGGAATCACTATGGTCTGAGGATCGTTCGCCGGGAGGCCCGAAGCCGTTCGAAATGAGGTGATGTCTCCGATCTCAAAATCACTCACTCCCACGATTGCAATCTTCTGGCCTGCTCCATTGATGCCGCTGTTATAGACGCTTTGGACGTCATAGATGGTTGCCCAGTCGTCGGGCGCAATGAAATGGTTGCCTGTAAGGCTGGAGGTGAACCGCCCTTTGACCAATCGCGATTTCGGCCGGAAGTTATGCAATGACCGGAATCCCAGCACGCGGCCGGCAAATTGCGCCGGGACCGAGGGTTCGTTAACCGGCGCGTAATGCATCTTTCCACTCACCACGAATTCGTGAATTTGAACGTTGAAAGCTCTTTGCATCAGGCCGGCTGAGCCTGTAAACGCGATCCAATTGCGGCTTGGCGCGCGATCATCAATAGTGAAGCCCTGGTCCTGCAGCCATGCCGTGGCTTTTTCGAATTCCGCCGTGGTCATAGCGAAACGGTCCGCGAACTGTTCGGGTGTCAGCCACTGATGATAGTTGGGCGACGACGGATCCTGCTGCTGTTCGAGCAGTGTATTCAACGCCGCCTGTTGAACCGCGGTAGGCTTGAACATCATCGTCACATGATTCAATTGAAAGAGTTCGTTCACGCGCCCGCGATCGAAGCGCCGCTGGGCCAGCGGATGGAGGTGTCCGTGAATCGGCACGGGCAACGGCGACTGCCGGAAGGCGCCGCCGGCCACGAGCATCAGAACCAAAAGAGACTTAGTTCGCATAAGTTAAATGAAGATCGCCGCTGGCCGTCTGGTTCGCGGTGCCGCTGAACAGGACGAACTGTGTGGTGAATCCGCCGCCATTCGCAATCTGAGCGAATATCAGTGACGAGGCCGGAGGTGTCGCGCCCTCGTTTGTCGGCGGTGTGGTGCTCATCAGGAACTCACCGCGTTCGTTGTACCGCCCGCGCAGGGCGAGAACGGAAACCGCCGAACTGCTCGTGCTGACACGCAGCACGCCTTTGACGGGCAAAGTGAGACCCTGGAAAATATCCGTTATGAATTGAGCGGACTGCCCGTTCGCGGGCAAGTCGGCGGACCTTGTTGCCAATGGCTTTCCGGTCAAGTCGGTCAGGCTGTAAGTCACGGTGACAGTGCTGCCGCTCGTATTTGCCAGGGCGACGCCGCTGTTGATACTGCCGATAGCGCCCGGCACACCCGATCCTTCGACATACATGCGCAGCGCAGTCCCGGTCGTCGGCAGCACCGACGCCTCGGATTCCGTTACGCCGCCGCCGTTGCTGTCCGAAAAGATCGCCACGGATGCGGGCGTCGTACTTCCGTTGCTCGGAGTGATCTGGATGGAACCCGACTGCAGTGTTGGCGAAGTATTCGGTGTCACCTGTTTAAAGGAGCTGTGCTGGGGGATCGAAAATGAAGTGGTGCCGATCGTCTGGCCCGCGGGCGTGACGAAGGTGATAATGCCGCTTATCGTCGAGTTCGTCGGATTGACAAGAATGACTTGCGTTATCCATCCGCCACCGTCGGCGAAGTGTGGCAGCAGAGCTGTGGTGTTCCAGGTAGCCGCGGTAGCCGCGGAGAGATCCGTCACGGGCAGCGTGCTCATCAGATATTCGCCACGCTGGTTCACGTTTTCACGGAGGGCAATCACGCCGACCGGCACGTTCGAGCTGAACGTGAAAGTGCCCTGGAAACTGGTTACGCCCGTGAGCGACGGATCGTTCAGGAATTCGGAAACGTGGCCGTTCGCCGGAACCGTCAGCGTGCCGTTGTGAGAATCCGTTCCGGTGGTATCGGTAAAGTAATACGAAATGGTGGCGGCCTGGTTATTAGGATTTGCGATGGCCAGACCTGTATTTACCGGGCCGTTAGCCTCGGCGTAGATTCGTCCGTTGAGCAACGGAGCAGCGGCCGGAACGCCCGCTTCGCTGACAACAATGCCGAATGGCTTGTAGCTGAATATCGATACGCCGGACGGACTGGTATTGCCGATGCTGGGCAGGATCGTCGCGAAACCGGTTGATGCGCTCGTACCGGCTCCATCGGTGATGAGCGATATTCCGCCCAGGTTTGGAATCGTGTACTGGTTATCGATTGGCATAGCAGGCAAGCCTGCGGTGTAAGCGCCGTTGACGAAGTGGTATGAAAAGACGGTGCCGGGCGAGACGACAGATTGGTTGTATCCGGTCAGAACGCCCTGAGTCCGGGAAGAATCCTGTATGCCGATGGTTGCGCTGGACCCGTCGGATTTCGAACCATTCATCGAGCTGTAGATGAACTGAATATCGTTGCTGCCTTCAAACAGGATCGCTTCAAAAGTTACCGACGAGCCGAGATCGTTTCCCTGCGAATCCAGAATCCCGGCGTTCATCCATTCCACGACAAACTGCCGGTTGGGCGAGGCGCCGGCAGTCCGCACGAAGACGTTTGCGCCGCCCGGCAGAAAGAGATCGGTGAAGAACGGAGCAATCAAGGCTGGCGGCAATGCGCTGCCTGGCAGCGATCCACTCTGGAATTGGGGCTGCGTGAACGCATCCAGGCTGATCCAGCCATTCGTCGAAACAGCAATCTGCGATCCGGCCTCGTAGGTTTTGCTGAAGAGCGTAAAGGAGAAAGGAATCGTCGTGAGGACACCGGCGTCATCGTTATTGCTGAACGTCAAAGCGGTCCCGGCGCTCGCATCGATGAATTGCCCTGTCGTCTGCGCCAGGTTTGTACTCGTGGCCGGTGTCGTGACGGTAAAGGCTGGTCCTGTCACGCTCTGGCCTGCGACGCTTAGAGTGATCGGGCCCGTCGTTGCGTTGAACGGAACGAGGGCGGTGACGCTCGTGCGGCTGGTGCTGACCACATTGCCGGCCGCTCCATTGAAGCGGACGCTGACATCGGAAAGCCGCGAACTGAATTCCGAACCGCTAATGACGACAATGGTCGCTGGCGGACCGCTCATCGGCGATACGCTGCTGATCTGCGGGGGCAGTGTTGAGTACGTAAATGCGCTTGTCTCCACTCCCCATGTACCGTCGGAGTTGACCACAACAACGTTTGCAGGTCCCGCGGCATTCACGGGCGTGACAGCCTGAATCGTCGTCGAATCCACCACCTGCACGTTCGATGCGGCGAGACCGCCGAAATAGACCTGGGCGCCGGACCTGAAGTTTTGCCCTGTGATGGAGACGCCGGTTCCGCCGTTCACGGTCCCACTGGTCGGAGCGGCCTGGATGTTTGACGGCACGGGATTCACGATCACAATGCCGCCGCTCAGGACGCTCGTCCCCCCACTTCCCGATACGGTAATGTTTTTCGGTCCGAGAGCGGTGGATGCCGAAAGAGAGATCGGGATTTGAGCGCTGCTGGGAGCAGTCGAGGAAATGCCGCCGCCGAAGACGGGAGTGCCAAGCGTGATTCCGGAATTCGACGCGGAAAACGAATCACCGACGACGATGCCGGATCCGCCGACCGTCAGCGTAGCCTGGCCGCCTGCCGGTATGTGCACTGCATAATTGGCAGGAGCCGTCAGGTTTGGACCGCCCGCCGCCAGAACGTGGATATTGCCCGCGCTTACGAAACGGCCGGCCGTAAGCAGAATGGAGTTTGCGCCAGTCAGGCTGGAAACGTCGCCGAAATAGGTTGTGCCGAAGTTCGTTTGCAGGCCGGTATAGAACGATGTACTTGTTCCGCCAATGTTCTGTTCCGTGACGGGTCCATCCAACGGTTCCGCATATACCTTGTAGGTTCCCGGAGGTAGAAAATCGATCTCATAGCTTCCGTCTGAATTGGAAATAACCGAAGCAACGGGAGTGCCGTTCGAATCCACGGCAACGACGTGCGCGCCGAAAACACCATTGCCTCCCAGCGTCACGATTCCGCCAATAGCGCCGAGCGTCGAAAAATCCGAGCTTTGAGAGTAGAACTCGGAAAGGCCTGCCATGTCGTCATAACTGAGCGTCCGCTGATCCAACTGGCCCGGAGCGGGGTAGGGAGACATCACGGAGGAAAGGAGCGCCGAATGATCGAGCCCGAGCAGATGCCCGACTTCATGCGTTACGACGGATTGGATGTCGTATTTGCCCGCCTCTGCACTGGTTGAAAAATTGAGCGAGGTGCTCAACGCAATATCGGCTTCCTGCATCGTGGCATTTCCCGTACCGTCGATTGTGTAAAAGGAAAATTCAGCAGCGACCGTTTCCAATCCGATCGGGACCGAACTATCGACGAATGTGACCACACTCAAGCCGTCCTGCCCGACGGTCGGGACCGCTGTCGTTCCCATGTATTGAAACGAAACATTCGCAATGGAAACGTTCTGCCAGGTCTGAAAGGCGGCCTGAACCGCCTGGAATTCGCTGCCGTTCGAGATCTGCGGCGAACCCGACTGATTGATCCAGAACTGGATCGGCATCGAGAGCCAGTTCGGTACATTCCCGGTTGTCGACTGGACGAGCGTGTATGCGGTTGCGCGGCCGGCGAACGAGCTTACGACGAGTAGAAAGATGAAATACTTCTTCAAAATACTTACCGGCTGAGACGAACCTGGACTTGCCGTTTAAATTCGTCGAAAGACATTCTTACGGGGCCGCCGACGCCGCCGGAGAATGAGAGGCCTGCGACACTATTTGAAATCTGGCCGTTCGAAACGCTGAATTTTCCCTGATTCAAACCAACAACTGTGGTGTAGGCGCCTGCCTGTTCGAGAAACAGAACAGCTTTTTCGCCGGTTTGAAACACGGGCATCCCGGATACCTGAAGGACGGTATTGCCGATCCGGCCGCCAATGGTCGTCAAAATAACGGTTTTTTTATTTGGACCTTTGAGGCTTTCTTCAACCTGGATGGTGTAGTTTGTGAAGATCAGCTTTCCATCCTGCGACCTGTAAGTCTGTGCCGCAACGACACTTCCTTCAACGATAGACTGTGCCTTCGCTACCAGGTCATCAAAGCTGAGACGCTGGACGGACGTGGCATATAGGGGTGCCAGTCCGGCGAAGATTGCGGCACAAAACAGGAATACGTGTTTCTTCATCGCCCGTATTAAGACCTCCAACCTACCGGATTGTCGCATGGAAAGTTGTAAAAATTGTCGCTGGCGAGCGATGGTATACTCCGCATTCATTTTTGTAATCTGAATGTAACGTGGAGTTGTTCGAAATGGCCTATCTGCCTGAAGTTTTTGAGCGCGCGGCAAAGTCGAATCCTTCCGCGACCGCGGTCGTGGAGGATACAAAGCGGTGGACATTCGCCGAGTTGTCCGGAGAGGTGGATCGCATTGCCGCCACCTTGCAAGAAAAAGTAAAGGGCGACACCGTCGGTATCCTTCTGCTGAATTCTCAAAAGTACGTCGCCACGATGCTCGCCATCTGGAAAGCGGGAAAAACGGCGGTACCTTTGAATTACCTGCTGCCTCCGCAGGACCTGGGCTTCATCATTAAAGATTCGGGCATGTCCGGGTTGGTATCGTCGCAGTTCTTCAGCCAGGCGCTGGCGGCGGTCAAGCCGCTGTTCGGCGACCGCGGCGTGATTCTGATGGCCGACGATCCCGGCTTCCTGGCGCCGCAAGAAGCGGATGCGCCCGGGACATATCGGGATCCTGCGCTGTATCTCTACACTTCAGGCACGACAGGAAGGCCAAAAGGCGTTGTGCTGACCCACGATAACCTGATCTCGAACGTGGAATCGTGCAGGAAAGCAGGGGAGTTCGATCACCGGGATGCCTTTCTGTGCCTTCTTCCTTTTTTCCACACTTACGCGATCACGGGGACCGTGCTGCTTCCTCTGCTGAATGGAAGCAAAATGGTTCTGATCGATCGATTTCAGCCGGCGAAGGTTCTGGGCCTCATTCAGGAACACCGGATCAGCGTCTTCCTTGCCATCCCCTCGATGTATCGCGTTCTGGCAGCGTCGGAAGGCGCGTTTGACGTGTCTTCTATCCGTTTTCCGATTTCGGGCGGCGAGCCCCTCCCCATGGCGATCCTCGAGGCGTTCGAGAAGCGCTTTAACGTTCCTATATTTGAGGGTTACGGACAGACAGAAGCGGCGCCGGTGGTTACCCTGAACCGGCCCGGCTCCCGCAAACCGGGCACTATCGGCCAGGCGCTTCCGGGTGTGGAAGTGGCGATCTGGGACGATCAGAAACGGGTGCTTCGAGCTGGAGAGGTCGGCGAAATCATGGTCCGGGGACGGAATGTGATGAGCGGTTATCACCGGCAGCCGGAAGAGACGGCAAAAACGATTTCGGACGGCTGGCTGCACACCGGCGATCTCGGCAAGATAGACGACGAAGGATTCATCACCATCACGGGGCGTAAGAAGGACCTCATCATCTCCGCGGGTGAAAACATTTATCCACGCGAGATCGAGGAAGCGCTTTCACTGCATCCCAAGGTAAAAGAGGTCGCGGTGATTGGCGTCTCGGATGAAGTTCGCGGTGAGGTACCGAAAGCCTTTGTCATCGCCCATGAGGGCGTGACGGTGGATGAGAAAGAGTTGCGTGCTTTCTGCCGGGAATGTCTCGCAAACTACAAGATTCCGAAACATTTCGATATCGTCACCGACCTGCCGCGAACGCCGACCGGAAAAGTCCTGAAGCGGATGCTTTCGGCGAAGGCGTAAAGGAATGTGGGAAGAACATTGGATCATTGCATCATTTCGACGTTGCTTCATTTCTTCATATGAAGAAATGAAGCAACGTCGAAATGATGCAACTTAAGATAGTTCTTAATTCGCGATCAGGCTGCCCGATATAAGTTTTCCCGAAATGCTCAGGACCGTCTGTCCTGAAGCGTCCTTGATGACAATCTGTGCCGAATCGTTATTGACGCCCGGCTGGCCATTGTCCACAAGGGTCCACTGTGCCGAAGCGCCGGCCTGGCCGTTGATTGTGCCGATGCCTGTTCCGCTATGCGTGTTGAAAGGCGAACCGGTGCAGGAAGCGGACGCCATGCTTGTCATGTAAAAGGTGTTAGAGGTTCCGTTCCCCCAGATCACCTGCAGGTAATTCGGCTGAATCGCTGCATTACAGTGCAGATCCACTCCGAAGTTCGCCTGGAAGCCGGCAGACGAAAACTCACTTCCACCGCCGAACATATGAGGATCGAGGGTGAGGACGAATCTCGTCACGTCCGCATGGCAGGAGCTCGCGGCCCAGAAAGCGCTGCCGTCGGGTTCGAGCGCGAGGCCGGACCAGCAATCTTCTCCCGGCTTGTCATAAATCCGGGTCAGAGTTCCGTTGCGGTCGTAACGCGCAATGACGCTCACGTTCGAAACCAGAATTCCCCCGTCGGGGAGCGATTGGAGTTGTTGAATGCCGTGGGGGTCGGGGAGCTGCGCCAGATCCAGGTCCGGAAGCGGCTGGCCAGTGCAGATGTTGAAGCGCTGGATGTGAGTGGCTCCGGTAACGTAATTCAAGACGCAGCTGTTCGGACCAAACCCCAGAAACCCCGTTGCGCCCTGCCGGGCGTGCGCGGTAACGGCAAAAATGAAGGTAAAGCAGATGATTCCCAACCACCGCAAGATTTTCAGCTTCGCGACCATGCCAACCTCTCAGGTTAACCTGAGCAACGGAATTGCCACCACGAACACGCTGGATTGTGCGAGATTAGTAGAAAAGGAAATGCCGGACAGTGCACCCGAGATTCCGTGCGATAACCGGTAATTCCGCTTTGAGGCGGTTGATTTCACTTGAGTGCAATGTATAATTTCTGCTTTATTTTTAGTTTCCGGCATTAACACACCACAAGGAGATTCTATGGCATACATCATTTGCGAACCCTGCGTTGGCACGAAGGATACGGCCTGCGTCGACGCATGCCCGGTGGACTGCATCCATCCGAAGAAGGACGAGGCGGAATTCGAGGCAGCCACGTTGCTTTACATTCATCCCGAAGAATGCATCGATTGTGGTGCTTGTGAGCCGGCTTGCCCCGTGACCGCTATCTTCCCGGAAGATAACGTCCCGGAACAGTGGCAGAACTACATCGCCATGAACTACGAGCATTACGGCATCGCCAGGAAGTAAGACTTACCACGCAGAGCACAAAATAGCTGGGGGACGAGCCGCAAGCTCGTCCCCCATAGTATTTTCTGCCTTTTGTGGCTAAAAACGACGTTATGTCCGAGACGAATATCGAGTCCCTGCTCAAGGAACAACGCGTTTTCCCTCCCAGCCCGGAATTCGCGAAACACGCACACATCCACAGCGCAGAAGTCTACGACGCCCTTTCGAAGCAGGCTTCGGAGGATCCGGAAGGATTCTGGGCCGGAATCGCCGCGGAAATGCAGTGGTTCAAGCCCTGGACGAAGGTTCTGGAATGGAGCGTGCCGTTTTCCAAGTGGTTTCTCGGCGGACAGACGAATATCGCGTACAACTGCATCGACCGTCATCTGAGCACGGCGCGAAAAAACAAAGCCGCCATCATCTGGGAAGGCGAACCCGGCGATGTCCGCGCTCTCACCTATCAGATGCTGCACTACGAAGTGTGCCGCTTCGCGAATGTGCTGAAGTCTCTAGGGATCGAAAAGGGTGATCGCGCCACGATCTACATGGGGATGGTGCCGGAGCTTGCGATCGCGATGCTTGCCTGCGCCCGGCTGGGCATTACGCATAACGTGGTGTTCGGCGGCTTCAGCGCGGAGGCGCTGCGCGATCGCATCAATGATTCCCAATCGAAAATTCTGATCACGGCCGACGGCGCCTACCGCCGCGGAAGTCTCGTCCCCCTGAAAAAGAACGTCGACGATGCGTTGACCAACGCTCCATCCATCAAATCGGTGGTCGTGTACAAACGCACGGGCGAGCCGATCAACATGGCCGCAGGCCGCGACCTCTGGTGGCATGACTTGATGGCAACCGCATCGGGCGAATGTCCTGCGGAACATCTCGATTCCGAGCAGCCGCTTTTCATGCTGTACACGAGCGGCACTACAGGAAAGCCCAAAGGCGTGGTTCATACGACCGGCGGATATATGACCGGCGCTTACATCACCACGAAATGGGTTTTTGACCTGAAGGAAGAGGATACCTACTGGTGCACGGCCGATATCGGCTGGGTCACGGGACACAGCTACATCGTTTACGGCCCGCTGCTGAACGGCGCCACCTCGCTCATGTACGAGGGCGCCCCGAATTACCCGCAAGCGGATCGATTCTGGGAGATCATCGAGAAATACAAGGTCAACATCTTCTATACGGCGCCGACCGCCATCCGCGCATTTATTAAGTGGGGCAACGATTGGCCGGCAAAACACGACTTGTCCAGCCTTCGCGTGCTCGGGACCGTCGGAGAACCGATCAATCCGGAGGCCTGGATGTGGTACCGGAAGCATATTGGCGGCGATCGCTGTCCGATCGTGGATACCTGGTGGCAGACCGAAACCGGCGCCATGATGATCGCCCCCGTGCCGGGCGCTGTCCCCACCAAACCCGGCTCCGCGACGCGTCCGCTGCCCGGCATCTCGATCGATGTGGTCGACCGGCAGGGCCGCTCCGTAGGCGCCAACCAGGGTGGATTTCTGGTGATCAAGCGGCCCTGGCCTGCGATGCTGCGTACGATCTACGGCGATCCGGAACGGTATCAGAAGCAGTACTGGAGCGAAATTCCAGGCATGTATTTCACTGGAGACGGGGCGAGGCGGGACGAAGACGGCTACTACTGGATCATGGGCCGCATCGACGATGTGATCAATGTTTCGGGCCACCGGATCGGAACGATGGAGGTCGAAAGCTCTCTGGTCAGCCATCCGACCGTAGCAGAAGCCGCCGTTGTCGGACGGCCGGACGACCTCAAGGGACAAGGTATCGTTGCATTCGTCACACTCGCGGCCGGATACAACGCTCAGCCGGCGCTCAAAGACGATCTGAAATCCCATGTCGCCAAAATGATCGGCAGCTTTGCGAAACCCGACGAAATCCGCTTCACCGATGCACTCCCGAAAACGCGCAGCGGCAAGATCATGCGCCGGTTGCTCCGGGATCTGGCGTCGGGCATAACGACCGTTGGAGATACCACCACGCTGGAAGACCTCTCGGTACTGGCGAAATTGAGAGAAGAGGAAGAGTGAGCCGCAGATGACGCGGATCGGATTTATCGGGCTGGGCATCATGGGGAAACCCATGGCGAAGAACCTTCTTAAAGCGGGCTTTCCGTTGGTCGTTCATAACCGCAGCCGCGCCAAAGTCGACGAACTCGTCAAAGAAGGCGCCAGCGGAGCGAATTCGGCGAAGGAAGCCGCTTCGAACAGCGACGTCATCGTCACCATGTTGCCCAATTCTCCCGATGTGGAGCTCGTCGCGCTTGGCCCCGGCGGCATCAAAGAAGGCGCCAAACGCGGGCAGCTTCTGATCGACATGAGCACGATCAATCCGATCGTCTCTCAAAAGGTCGCCAAGGAAATGGCCGCAGCAGGCGTTGCCATGGTCGACGCTCCGGTGAGCGGCGGTGAAAAAGGCGCCATTGACGGCGCTTTGTCGATAATGGCGGGAGGAGAACCTCAGGACTTCGAGCGCGCTCTGCCGATCTTCAACGCGATGGGAAAAACCATCACTCATATGGGACCGCTCGGCGCCGGCGGATTCACCAAGCTTGCGAATCAGATCATTGTCGCGATCAATCTGACCGCGATCGGCGAAGCGCTGGTGTTCGGCGCCAAAGCGGGAGTCGATCCGCAAAAAATGATTCGCGCATTGTCCGGCGGCCTGGCCGGGAGCAAATGCCTCGACCAGAAATCGGAGAAGATTCTGAACGGCGATTTTGCCCCCGGCTTCAAAGTGGATCTTCATGCCAAGGATCTCAGCCTGATCCAGGACGCGGCGCGCTCCATCGGCGTGCCGATCCCGACCGCCGCGCTTGTCGAGCAGTTCTTCGCCGCGCTTCGGGTTCGTGGCCGGGGTGGTTTCGATCATTCCGGGGTGATTACTCTTTTTGAGGACCTCGCCGAAGTTCAGGTCCGAAGGAAGCCATGATCCGCCACCTGGTTTTTTTCAATCTGAAGACGGACCTGGAACCGGCCGATCGCGAATGGCTGTTTGACCAGATCCATGGCCTTTCGCGCATTCGGGTCGTCACCCGGCTCGCGCTCGGAAAACTTCTGGAACCGCGCGAAGAATGGTACAGGCCGCGGATGTCGCCGGAATTCGAGTGGGCTCTCACCATGGAATTTGAGAACGAAGACGCGCTTTATATTTACCAGCAGGACCCCGGCCATGTCGCGATTGCCCAGGAGATTCGAAAGCGCGTCAGCAGCATCAAAGTGATGGATTTCGTCTCTCTGCCAAGCCAATGATTACCTCGGATATCCGTACATACATTGAACGCCACGAAGCGATTCTTGTGCCTTTGCACAAGGACTACAGCCTCAAAATGTGGAATCTTTCACTCGAAGGAACGAACCGGAATCTTGAAGCGGCCCTGGTGGAGGCCAAGGAACGCTATCTCAAGGTCTACAACAATCGGGAAGAGTTTCAACAACTGAAGCAGTGGAAGAGCTCAGCGGTTCAACTCGACGAACTCACAGCGCGCCAGTTCAAGTTGATTTACGACACGTTCGTTCCGAACCAGATCGAACCGGATGTCTTGCGCGACATCGTGGAACGCGAAACGCAGATCGAGAACCTGTTCAACACCTTCCGCGCCAACTTCGAAGGGGACAAAGCTTCCGATAACGAACTCCGGGAAATCCTTCGGAGCGAAACGGATATTTCGAGACGCCGCGCCGCCTGGGAAGCCACAAAACAAGTCGGCCACGAAGCCGCGCCGCAACTGCTGGAATTGATTTCGATTCGAAACCGCGAAGCAAGAAAGCTCGGATACGGCGATTACTACTCGATGATGTTCGAGTTGCAGGAGCTTGACGAAAAGTGGGTGTTCTCGCTGTTCGACCGGCTTGAGCGGCTGTCCGAACAGGCTTTTTCAGAGATGAAGACGGAACTCGACGCCAAACTTCAGCAGAAGTATGGCGTAAATGGATCGGAAACATACCCTTGGTTATACAGCGATCCATTCTTCCAGGAGTTTCCGTCCGCCGGCAGCGCGGAGTCGCTCGACGATGTCTTCAAGAACGCCGACATCGAAGGCTTGACCCGGGCCCACTACCGGAGCATCGGACTTGAGATCGACGATCTGCTGCGGCGAGCGGATCTATACGAACGCGAAGGCAAGTCCCAGCACGCATTCTGCATGGATATGGACCACGAAGGCGACGTTCGCGTCCTGTGCAATATCCGGAATAACGAGCGCTGGATGAGCACCATGCTTCATGAATTCGGGCACGCCGTGTATGACAAATACAACGACCGGACGCTTCCTTTCCTGCTGCGGCCGCCGGCGCACACCCTGACGACCGAAGCCATCGCCATGCTGAACGGGCGGATGTCGAAAAACCCGGAATGGCTGACAAAGATTGCCGGACTGGCGACCGCCGATGCAGAACGCGTGAGCGCCAGCGCGCAGAAAACGCTTCGCTCCGAGATGCTGATATTCCTGCGTTGGGCCATTACGCTGGTTCGATTCGAGCGGGAGTTATACAAAAATAGCGGCCAGAATCTCAATCGCCTGTGGTGGGAATACGTGGAGCGTTTTCAGAAGGTGACACCGCCGCCCAACCGGGATCAGGCGGACTGGGCGTCGAAGAACCACCTGGCGACGTCTC
Organism: Terriglobia bacterium; assembly: GCA_036496425.1. Lineage (NCBI taxonomy): Bacteria > Pseudomonadati > Acidobacteriota > Terriglobia > Terriglobia bacterium. The sequence continues at coordinate 18,819 of DASXLG010000062.1, forward strand.
CTGTGTACTATCAGAACTACGTCCTTGGGGAACTGATGGCGTCGCAACTCCTCCAGTACATCCACCGCAACGTGGTTAAATCGGAAAGCTACGCCGGAAATGCGCCAATAGGCGGCTATCTGGTGGAGAAGGTCTTCAAACCGGGATCACGCTACGACTGGAACACGATGCTTCAACGGGCGACGGGAGAGGACCTGAACCCGGAACATTTCGTCAGGCAATTCGTGTAAAGCAAATTAGCCGCAGATGACGCGGATGACACAGATGGGGCCCATCTGCGTCATCTGCGGCTAATTTGCTTTGGTTATCTCTTGAGGCTCTTGGCGTAACTCAGGTAATTCTTGGCCAGGTCTTCGTTCTGGCTGACGTAGGCCTTCCAGTCCTTGTCCGTATAGCCCTGTTGCGGGGGACCGTTCTTCAGCTTCCCGCACTCGTCCAGCGCTCTCTGTGCGTAAGTGATGGCGCGATCCACACTGG
>DASXLG010000063.1 GCA_036496425.1 Terriglobia bacterium
TGGGCAACCCGAACGCAGCGGTGAGCGATCCCGTGGACTTTGACATTGCGCGTTTTGTGAAGACCAGCCGATTCATGGTCGATCTTCCGCCGCTGCGCAGCGAGAAATTGATCGCGGCGGAAAGCCAGAAGCAGCAACAAGAGAAATCGAAAAAGACTTTGATCGACACCAACCTTGTTATTTTCGGCGGCGGAACGCGCGTGTCGGTTCTGGGCCAAGCCCATACCAATGTAGCGGGCCGGACCACTGCCGGATCAGCAAAGTCACATTCAATGCCGGAAGCAACCGGTGCAGCACAACAGTAGGAGATAAATATGAAAAAGTTTTGGACGAAGACTTTTAGCAGCAAACCAGTAACGGTCTGCGGGGTCCTCTTCATTTTGGTTGCCCCAACGCGACTGGCAAACGCTGCCGCATTGCAAGAAGCACGCGTGTCACAGGTAATTCAGGACGTGCGCTTGTTGGAAGCGCATGCCGCGCCTCATGCGGCGGCGGTGAACGATAAAGTCACCCACGGCTCGGCGGTGCGCACTGGAGTAGAATCGCGGGCGGAATTGACTTTTAACGATCTCACTATCACGCGGCTCGGCGCGAACACGATTTTCAGTTTTACCGCGGGAGCGCGTCAGGCAGAGTTGACCCAGGGCGCGATTCTCCTCCAGGTTCCCCCCAACGCACCCCCGGTTAGGGCCAATACGACAGCTGTCACCGTTGCCGTTATGGGTGGGACGGCGCTTCTTTCAACAGGCCCGCCTGCAAAATTTATGGTTCTCGAAGGAACCGGCACGATTTATCCCCTCGGCCACCCTGAAAAAGCTGTGACTGTTCGTGGCGGCGAAATGGTTATCGCCGAAGGCGGGCACGTTAGTAAGCCGGAAAAATTCGATGTGAAACTGGTGCTGGCGACGTCGCCGCTGGTCGCGGATTTTCCGTCGCTGGCGAATTTGCCGCTCATCCTGGCGGTGGCGGATCAGCAAGCCGCGCAGCAGCAAGTCGTGGTATCGAATCGGCCACCTTACCAGAGCATGCTCGACACGATCGACGTGACCGATCAGAGCGCCACCTCAAATCCGGCTGTTGTGGATGTTCGAGTTGAAACGCCGACTCCGAGCCCGCCGCCACCACCACCGCCGCCGAGCAAATATGGGACACCACCGACGATCACTTCGCCGAATCCGTACGTCATCACCAGCGGAACGACCATTACGACCGATCCATCGATCACCACCAATGGCGTGACTGACTTCGGCAAGATTTATCGCGGCGCGATGGATGATGGACCTTTCACGTTGTGGGCGTTTGGTTCCACCTCAGCCTTTGATACTGCGCTAAATCTTGACACCGAGTTTTTTGCCGACCCAAACAATCTGCCGATCGCCGTCTTTAAATTCCAGAGTCTGTCGCTCACCGGCAATCCGACGATTGACACGAGCAACGGCGGCGTAACCAAGCTTGGTTTAATCGGTGTGGATGGAATTACGTCCGGCCCGCCCGGCGGCACATTGACCTTCACCGGTCTTGACCTGCTAGCGCTGGCGACTGTTAACGGTTCCATCGATCTCACGTCGGATGTCTCATTCCAAAATCTCGGCACGCTTGCCATCTACGCGCGCGGG
>DASXLG010000064.1 GCA_036496425.1 Terriglobia bacterium
GGGACCGGAACACAAAAGGCACAAGAAGCACAAGAAAATGGAATTCGGTTCTGATTTCTTGTGCTTCTTGTGCCTTTTGTGTTCCGGTCCCCCATTACTCCCACTCAATCGTTGCAGGCGGTTTCGACGTGATGTCGTACACCACCCGGTTGATTCCCTTCACTTCATTGACGATGCGATTCGAAACCACGCCCATCAGGTCGTATGGCAGGCGGACCCAGTCGGCGGTCATGCCGTCGCTGCTATGGACGGCGCGGATCGCGAGCGTGTGTTCGTAGGTTCGAATGTCGCCCATCACGCCGACGCTCTTCACCGGCAGCAGGACGCAGAAGGACTGCCAGATTTCGCGATACAGACCGGCCTTCTTGATCTCGGAAATGAGAATGTCGTCCGCCTCCTGGAGGGTCCGCACACCTTCGCGGGTGATCTCGCCCATGATGCGAACGGCAAGGCCCGGTCCGGGAAACGGTTGCCGCCAGACCATGTCCTCCGGCAAGCCGAGTTGCAGTCCGGCGCGCCGGACTTCGTCCTTGAACAATTCGCGCAGCGGCTCCACCAGCTTCAGATGCATTCGTTCCGGCAGCCCGCCCACATTGTGATGAGACTTGATCGTTTGTGACGGTCCTTTGACGGAAACCGATTCGATCACATCCGGGTACAGCGTTCCCTGCACCAGGAAATCCACCGCGCCGGCGATCTTCGCCTCTTCCTCAAAAACCCGGATGAATTCATTCCCGATCAGCTTGCGCTTTTTCTCAGGGTCGGTAACGCCTGCGAGCATATTGAGAAATCGCTCCGAAGCATCGATGCCGCGCACGTTCAAATGCAGATTCTCACGCAACATCGAGAGGACCTTCTCGAATTCGTTTTTACGAAGCAGTCCGGTATTCACGAAAACGCCGATAAGACGGTCGCCGATTGCGCGCGACACCAGGGTTGCGGCAACAGTGGAGTCCACGCCGCCGCTGATGGCGCACAGGGCCCGGCCGTCGCCGATCTGCTTCCGGATGCGATCGATGGAATTTTCGATGAACGATCCGATCGTCCAGTCGCCCGAGCAGCCGCAGACATCGAACACAAACCGGCGCAGAACTTCGGACCCATTTTCCGTGTGGGTGACCTCTGGATGAAATTGAACGCCGAAGACTTTCCGCGTGCGGTCTTCCATCGCCGCAATGGTGTTCTGCGTTCGCGCGGTTATCTGAAATCCCGGCGGCGGCTCCAGGATGCGGTCGCCGTGGCTCATCCAGACCCGGCGCATGCCATCGAAAAGACAGGAAGACTGCAAGGAATCGAGTTCACGCGGGCCATACTCGCGCTGTGTCGCGGGCTCCACCCGGCCTCCCATTTCCTTCCCGATGAGCTGCATTCCATAACAGATTCCCAGAATGGGAACGCCAAGCTGCATGATTGCGGGATCGCTGATCGGCGCATCCGTCTCATAAACCGATGCCGGGCCGCCGGACAGGATGATGCCTCTAGGATGCTGGGCTTTGATCTTCTCCACGGGCGTGTTGAACGGAACGATCTCCGTATAGACGTTCGCCTCGCGTATCCGCCTGCCGATCAATTGTGTGTATTGTCCGCCAAAATCGAGGATGAGTATCGTTTCAAACTGCGACGACATTTTGCCTCATTACCATAACACCAACCGCCGAGAACCTCACGAGGAGCAGGTAACTGTGCACAAGGCTGAGAAGTAAAATGGAAACACCTGTGGCTCCCAGCATTGCCAGCGCCTGGCTCAGCCGCGCTACATTGAGGTACCCTGCAGCGAGAATCACCACAAACGACGCGGCGATCATCATTTCGAATGACATGAGTATTCCTACCAGAGCGCTGACCCGGATGAGGTCCGTCCCGAGAAGCTCAATGGCGTCGGCGCGGATCAGAGTCTCGACCAGGGTGAGGCAAAACGCGGCCGTTAGAAAGAGCAGGATGGCGAGGACAGGAGCGCCCTCGAGCCAGACCGGCAGGAGGATCAGCGCGACGGTGGTCAGTAATACCGTCTTCATCACTCTTGACGCCAGGTATGCAGTCGCGGGGGG